>JALUWE010000435.1 GCA_027019845.1 Anaerolineales bacterium
ATTTCAACTCGGCCCACTCACCAAATTCGTCTACCAGGAAGATGGCAGCATAATAGTATCCAAATTGTTCGGTGATCAGGTGGACGACCTGTTCGATCAGTTCATCGGGGTCTAGAATCGAGCTGGCAGCCCGGCCGACTTCTGCGCTGACGCGCAATAGGGCTGTGCGCTCCTCCACGCGTTGTTCCAGCCCTGCAAGGGTCAGCTGGAGGCGGTCCGTCATGGCGTTGAATGTTTGCGCCAGCGTGCCGATTTCGTCTTTGCTATCCGCTTCTGCGCGGATGGATAGATCGCCCTCCGCAACTCTTTCGGCGACCTGGGTCAAGCGTGTAAGCGGTGTGGACAGTCGTTGGGCCGCCAGGACCGCTGCACCGACGGTTCCGGCTACGATCAGGCCGGAGATCAGCAAAATACTGGTCGTTTGTTGGTTGGCAGGGGCGAGAAAGATCTCCTGGGGTTGAAAGAAGGCCACCAGCCACCTTTTGGTTTCCATGCGTGCCACGGCTACCTGGTTGGTGGATTCCCCGGTGGCGATATCCTGTGCTTCGAAACTGAACTGGCCTGCGGCTACATCTTCGGCCTGGAAGACCGGGTTTCGCACGATGGCGGAGAGATTCTGGTATAGCTCGGGTAGGTCGAGAAAAAGTTCGGATGCCGGCCGGTCGGGTAGCCGTCTGGCCTTTTGCAGTGCCGCCAGACGTTCGGGTGTCATGGGGGTGATGGTTGTGAAGATTACGTCTGGCCGTGTGCCATGTGCTAGGTGGATGAAGTTCTCGTCGAAGAGCACGCCAAAAGAGCCTTCTCCTGCCAGATCGTTTTTCTCGGCGATCAGGTCTTGAATGACTTGGCTGCTGTAGTGTGCGACCAGCACGCCCAGAGGCTGGTTTTCTTCGTTGGTGACCAGCGCGGAGAAGTAAATGCCGGCTTCCTCGTCCTCTTCTACGGGCATTTCGATTTCGGAGCTATAGGGTTTGCGGGTGAATAGGGGTTGCAGAAAATAGCTGCGATCCGACCAGTCTCGCCCGATGAAGGGGTTGGTTTCGCTGCTCAAGGGGACGTGGGTATCGAGCAGCACAGTGCCTTCGCGATCTAGGAGGGTGTAGCCGTGCAGGTAGGGTTTGTCGGGGTCTTGGCGAAGGTTTAGATTGTGCAGGTTGGATAACACTTGGCGGGCCCCCTCTTCCTCATGGCTGTTGGCTCTCTCCTGATGGTTTAGGCTGAGGTATTCCCGCAAGATGGGCTGTTGGGTCGCGATATTGATGGTTTTGATGTTATCGCGGATGAATGTGTCGATGCTGGCGGCGGTTTGCAAAGCTACTGAAAAAAGGGCATTGTTCGCCGATTGGGTCAGGGCAGCGCGTGTGGCCCGGTCGCTCAAATATGTCAGCACCATCAGCGGGATCAGTGTGATGGTGAGAAAGGTCAGGATGAGCTTAGTCCGAATTTTGAGGTTGAGGAACGCTCGGACGATGGGCAGGTTGTTCATGGCGGGTTCTCCCGGCCGTTTTGTCGTTTGAGCGGGGTGGTCTCCAGCAATTCTTTTTCTGTTCCCAATTGTATGGTGGCTTCCTGGATGTTGAGGAATTTTCTGAGTTCCCGGAGGGTGGTGGTGAGGATGCCTTCCACGTCCACGCTCTGTTGGATTTGGGAGACGATCTGGTTGATGACGCGCTCACGGCGGGCTAATTGTTGGGTTTGTTCCAGAACCTGTCTGTGTTGTATGCTGGCTGCTGCCTGATAGCTGATGGTTTCGAGGATGTGGATTTGTTGAGCGGTCAGGTCGTAGCACTTCTGATGGTTTTGTAATTCCACCAGGCCGATCACCCGTCCGGCGATGATGAGGGGGAACATAGCCAGAGTTTTTACGCCGTTTTGGTGCATCCATTCGAGTTCAGCCGGATCGGCTTCGGGATCATCGGCGCGCACGACGATCATCTGTTTGTTTTTCAGGACGCGGGCGGTGGCGGGGTAGTCTTGGAGGGCGTAACGCGTACCGATGGCGTCGGTTTCGTAATCGTCGAGTGTAGAGAAGTCGAACCGTGTTGCGATGTGGTCGGTATCTTTGTCCCAGATGGAGATGGCGCACGATTGGGCATCTGCCACTTTAATCATTTGGGTGGAAATGGAGCGTAACACCTCGTCGAGTTCGGTGGCGGTAATGATGGTTTGGCTGGTTTGATAGAGAATGTCTAATTCGTGGAGATGTGCCTGAGTTTCCTGGAACAGGCGTGTGTTATTGAGAGAGAGGGCCAGTTGGCTGGCAATGTTTTGTAAGGTTTCGATTTCGGCGGAGGTAAAGGCCGGTTTTTCGGTGTGAATGTCGAGGGCGCCGAGCACACGGTCGCCAGCCACGAGTGGCAGAACGATTTTGGATTGGGCGTCAGGATGAAGGTGGGAGAATTCGGGGGAGGCGCTGTGATTGTGATCGGCAGCGTTTAGCACGACGGTTTGGCGTGTGTGAATGGCTTTTCCGATGGGGTTCGCGGCGTCAATGTGAATGTGTTCGCCGGGAGGCAGGGGGGCGTTGTCTGTTTTTCCGGCTGCGTCTATCAGTTTTGCGCGTTCCTCGGTAGGGTCTGTGAGGAAGATGGCGGTGTAGCAGTATCCGAATTGATCAGCAACCAGGTGGGCGACTTGGTGAATGATCTCGTCCTGGTCGAGTGATGCGTTGGCAACTCTGGCGATTTCGCTGGTGGCTTGCAGGTGGGCGGTTTGCTCCTGGACTTTTTGTTCGAGGGTGGCTTGCATGGTCTGCAATTGCTGTATGGCCTCGCTGAGGGAGCGTTCGGTCTGGCGCGAGTGTTGGATGGTTGCCAGCAGGTTGTTGAAGATCACGTCTTGGGTGGCGGCAATGATAAAGAAGAGCACCGAAGCGGAGAACGCATCCAGCAATTTGACTCTGTCGGCCAGGTCGAATGGCACGATCCCAACTCTCTGGACATAGGAGATGCCAATGTAGGAAAGTGAGGATAGGGCTGCGAAGACCATTCCTCCGCGCCGCCCTATCAGCAGGGTGGCGAACATGACAACGATGGGGTAGCCCAGAATCTGAACGTCTTTGATGCGGTCGTCTGTTGCCAGGGTGAGGTAAGAAACGGCCAGCCAGCCGATGAGCGGAACGGCGTATTGGGTGACGGTCAGATAGCCGAGTTTGAAGATGATGATGGTGATCAAGACGCCGATATTGGTGAAGCCTATTGCAGCCAGCGATGGCAAATCGCCATCCAGATAGGTGAATAGCAATACGAACAACATTCCCGCCTGCAAAAGGAGCAGGATGGCGATCAACAGACGAGCAAGAGAGCGGTCTTCTTCTTTCAGGTTGGCTGGAAGCAGCCAATTGTAGAGACGTTCCATGTTCTTACATTTCCCAGACGGCCTCGTTTGCCAGAATGCGGCGAATCTGATCCGGGAAGCGGTCCGGATCGAGCGGTTTTCCCAAAAAGCCATCAAAGCCAGCAGCTTTGGCTTTGTTCATTTGCTCTACGCTGGCCTCTGCGGTTACGGCCACGACCAGTGTGTCTTTCAGGGAGGGGGAGGAGCGAATTTTGCTCAAGGCTTCATAGCCATCTTCGTAGGGGAGGCGGATGTCCATCAAAATGAGGTCCAGCCGGGGCAGGGTATCGGCGTATTCCACCACTTCGTAGCCCGATGTCTTCCACTCGCAGTGAATACCCATGTAGCCAAGCATTCGCGCGATCAAAACGAAATTCGAGACATTGTCTTCGACCACTAATACAGTCGCGTCCTGGGGGGCAATGGGCTGCCTGTGTGGTTTATTCGAGGTTTGGGGGTCTTCTGCGTGTGCCTGGGAGTTGGGCATTTTTACCTCTTCAAACAGTTAGCGATTTGTAGGGGGAGTTGATCGACATCAATGGGTTTGTGGATATAATCATCGCAACCAGCTTGAAGTATGCGCTCCCGGTCACCCTTCATTACGTTGGCGGTCAGGGCGATGATGGGGACATCTGCGAGTTCAGGCAGGCTTTTGATTTTTGATGTCAGGGTATATCCGTCGATTTCCGGCATGTTGATGTCCATCAGGATCAGGTCTGGAACCTTGTCCCGGATAATTTCGAGGGCCTGGTTGGCGTGTTCGGCTTCTAGCACGGCATACCCTTCGGCGGTAAGAATTCGGCGGATAAGGATGCGATTTTCGAGGTTGTCTTCTATATAAAGAATCGTGTGACTGGGCATATGCAAAACGCCTCCCACCAGATTGTAATGTCTGGCCGAGCGATTTTCATAACACAAGCATTACAGCTTGGTTTAAGCTGTTGACAGTGGCGTTGGGCTAGAAGGCTTTGGTTGAGCCCACCTGCCTGGTGGGCGAGGCGGAAAGCGGGTGATGGGATTCGAACCCACGAATGGTAGCTTGGGAAGCTACTGCCTTACCACTTGGCGACACCCGCATCTTATAGAGGCATTATAGCCACCCGTAGAATAGATGTCAAGCAATTATTTTCCAATGACACGATAATACTCAACAATGGTAACTATGGAGTAAACATCCAGCACGAGGAACAGGGCCAATAATAGCCCCCAAACAACGCGCCTATATTTGGAGAAATCCGCGATGGTTGCCCACCCGCCTGCCAGGATGAACGTGGTGGGAATGATGGCGGGGTATGCATACCGCGCGCCGGGGATAAACAGGTTTAGGCCCCAAAAGGGGAGATTTTGGCGGACCAGCGCGGCCAGCCATACCAGCCCGGCTGCCAGGGTGAACCAGGAAACGGCAAATTTCCAACGCAGGCATTTGGTTTTCCAGCGTTTATAGCCTCCGGCAACGGCCCCTAAAACGCCGGTGGCGGTCAGAAGGGCAAGTGACGAATACCAGGATACGGGCAGGGCGATCTGGTTCCAGGCAAATCTGGCCCAGAAAGATTGGAAAAGATTGCGTATGGTGCGTCGGTACAGTGCCGACGTCATTTGGGTGTCCTGCATTGCGGGAAGCGCATAGGGCGAGATCGCAGATCGCGAACTCAGGCTTTGCAAGACCGCCGGTTTGATGGTCAACCAGGTCTTTTCAGCCGAGGGGTTGCGCAGCAGGTTTGCGAAGTTTCTGCCTCCCCATTCTCCATCCTCCCCTGTAGGGCTGAAAAAGGATGGCGGCTCACCTGGAGCAAATTCTCCTCTTGTCAAAACCAAGCCGTCGTAATAAATCGACACCGGGCGATCAAACCCTGACTGGAGAGGGGTAAGCACCAGTAGAATGCTTTCCGCGTCGTCGGGAATGAACTCCGTCTGTACGATGAACGTGGGCTTTGTGGTGATCTGGATCAGTTGGGGGGTGAAGGAACCATCGATCCACAGGTAGGGTGTGCGTATTTCCAGCGGTTCCGAGGCCCAAATCCACGCGCCCAGTGTGGCCTTTGCTCCTCGCAGTTGTGCAACGTTTTCTGATGTAAGGGGTTGAAAAAGGGTCAAACTCTTTTCCTCAGCGGGCTCGAAGCGTATTTCGATTGCTGCCTCCCCGAGGGGCGCATCCACTTGTTTTGTGCGTGTGGGAATATATTGCTGGCGTGTGGGTTTTCTTCGGTACCAAAAAGCAGCATCACGGAACGAAAAGATCAGGGCAACGCCCACCAGTAGAAACACCAGGAATGTCGGGAGGGCCGCTTTTCGCCATGTTGGATGGGATTTCAGTGCTGCCAGAAACAGGAAACAGAGGCCCGCCAGGGGGACGGCAACGAGCACAGTGTTTTTGGTGAAGAGGCTGAGGGTTGCGGCGAGAATCAGCGATGCCGCTCGCCAAATTGTGAAGCCTCGCAAAAGCAATCGCACCCCGGCCCACAAGAACAGCGAGAAGATCAGGGTGGCTCCGACGTCATTGTTGATCGCTGTCATCAGGTCTGTAAATGCCGGTATCAGGCTGATGAACAGGGGGATCAGCCACCGCAGTGGATTGTTCTCTTGGGTGAGTTCGCCCGTGATGGCGTAGGCTACCAGAATGGTGCCCAGGTACATGGTCAGAGAGACGACGCGCCCGACGTACATCTGTAGCTCTACAGCGGTGTATTTCAGAAATATTAAAGGAAGGGATATGATGATGTGGTAGAGAGGGGCGTCTTCGGTTTGCGGGATGCCGATCCAGGGGGCTGGGGTTAATAGATTAGGGCGGCCCATGTTTACGAAGAAGTCGTTTTCGATCATGGAGGCGGCAATTTCTCTGCGCAGGTTTTGGTTGTATTCATCCGGATTGGGGATCCGGCCTCGTTCGGCGATCATCCAGGCGAATTCGAAGTGGACGGGTTCTTCGTAGTGCTGCCAGGGCGGCATGATGGTGACATAAATCAAGCCATGTATCAAGCCGACGAGAAGAAGCATCGCCAATGAGCGATGCTTCTGTAAAATGTTTCGTTCTGAAGCCGGTGGGTTACTCAACTTCTGCACCCCTAATAGGCCCCCTTGCCGCGCAGGACCACCCAGATGGTTTTGAGCATGATCTGCAGGTCAAGTAAAATCGAATAGTGGTGGATGTAGTAGAGGTCATCTTCGGTGTTGAGATGCATGGGTTTGTCGCTGCGGCCATTGATCTGCCACCAGCCGGTGATGCCCTGCGGGACGGCAAAGCGTTTGCGCTGCCAGAGTTCGTACTGATCGACCAGAAAGGGCAACTCGGGACGGGGGCCGACCAGACTCATCTCCCCCTTGAGAACATTGAAGAGTTGGGGCAGCTCGTCCAGGCTGGTACGACGGAGAAATTTCCCCACCCGTGTGACACGCGGGTCGTTGTTGGTTTTGTGGATGAGGTTGCCGTGCTCGTCCCGCTGGATGATCTCTTCCAGCCGCTGCTCTGCGTCCGGCACCATCGAGCGGAATTTGAGCATTTCGAACAGTTTGCCGTTTTCACCGACTCGCTGTTGGCGGAAGAAAATGGGCCCCGGCCCCTCCAGCCGGATGGCGAGGGCGATCAGGGCCATAATCGGCAATACGAAGGGCATAATCAGGAGTGTTAGCGTCAGATCGAACATGCGCTTGACGAAACGTTGGTAATCGTTTAGAGCCGGCGCGCGCAAATCCAGCATGGGCAGGCCGGCGAATTCGTCGATGGTGGCTTTGTGCAGCGCCAGGTGGAAGTAGTCGGGGATGACCCACACTTTCACCGGCATTTTGTGCAGCTCGGCGATGATTTGGTTGACGCGCTCGTATGCGTGGCGCGGCAGCGCGATCACAACGTCGTCTATATGGTTCCGTTCGACAATTTTGGCGGCGTGGTCCAGGGAGCCGAGCACATTTTGATCGCGCGCCCATTTGGAGGGGTTGTCGTCCAGAAAGCCGATCACGTTGAGGGCCAGATAAGGCCGGCGATTGATCTGGTTTTTGAGTTCCTGGCCCACAGGCCCGGCCCCGATGATGAGCACCCTCCGTGTCTGGGGTGGAACGGCTCTCAGCCGGAAGATCAGCCGGGCGAGCAGGCGCCAGCCCACCAAGGAGATGTAAGCCAGCAGCACGAATGCCAGGAAGAGGACGCGGGAAACGTCGCGATACGATAAGTATAACGTGCCAGCCAGGGAGACCGCGGCCAGCGCGGAGGAAATGGACAGGTTGGTGATTTCGTCGAAAACGTAAACGTTCCGCCGCCCGTCGTAAACCGAGTGCATGAAAAGAATGGCCACCCAGATAAATGCGAAAATGGGATAGAGGGGGGTGGGGACGATGGGGCGGTTGAGTTCTACGGCAAAGGGTAGGGCATTGAGCAACGGGCGCAAGCGGTTGGCAGCCATGAGGGCAGCCGCGATCAAGCCTGCGTCCAGGAACATGGAGAGGATGGCGTAGTTGGTGGAAAAACGTCTGAACACAGCGACCCCGGATGAGTTTTTTGCTTCTCGTGGGAAGGGATGGGTTTCCCTGATGGTTTGATCTCCTCCGCTATTATACCTCTGCTGGAAGGGTTGGCAAGCGGTGATTGTTTAAAGTAGGAATAGATGAGTGGCTCAGCTTGTTAGCTGGTTCACTGCTAAAATTGCCTCTTTTTGTGCAATTGCCGAAAGATATCGTTTATCAAAAAAGGAAGTAAAAACCAGGGTTCCACCAGATATCGTCGCCAGAGCCTGCCAGGTTCGCTGATGAGTCTGTAAAGCCATTCGAGCCCCATTCGTCCCATCCAACGCGGTGGAGAGGGGATCGCCCCGGCGATATAGTCGAAACAAGCGCCTACGGTCAATATGACATTCACTGAAAGTTGATCCAGATTTTGCACGATCCATTTTTCCTGGATCGGCATTCCCATACCCACCATGAGAATATGGGGATGAAAACTTCGAATGGCCTCGATTACCTTTTCGTTCTCGCTGCCGTTTTTTTGAAAATAGCCATGATAGGTTTGCACAGTCAGGCCAGGGAAGTTTTTTTTCAACATGCCGGCCGCTGTAGCAGCAACCCCTGGTTTCCCCCCGAGATAGTAAACTCGCCAGTTTTGTTTTTCCGCCAGAGAAAGTAGGGGAGAGAGCCAGTCAACGTATGTGACTCGCTGATCTTTCTCGAGCGGATAGCCGAGTAGTTTTCCCCATTGCAAGAGCGGCATGCTATCGATGTGAATAACCTTGGCCAACGCATAAATTTGGCGCATCTCGGGTTCCCTGTGATACAGGTAGATGCTGTGAAGATTATGGTTAGCAATAATCCATTTCTTGTTGTGAATCACAGCTTGAGTAATGAGATTATTCAGCTGTGAGATTGTAAAGGGATTAACCTCGACTCCCAGCAAGGTAAGGCTTTCCATATTTTTTTTCTAAAATAGTTTCGATCTTTGGGATTGCATCCTGAATTCGAGCTGTCCAGCTATGTCTATTTACAACTTCAATTCGGGCTTTCTTTCCAATTTCAGGCCAGGATTCACGTGTGTTCAAGGCAGTTCTAAGAGCTCGTTTCAAATCTTGTTTATCTTCTGGCTGAAACAAATACCCAGTCTCACCGGCACGAATTACAGTTCTGGCATCTTCGTACGCGGAGGCAATTACTGGCTTTGCCATGGCCATATACTCATAGAGTTTTAGAGGAGAAAGATACATGGAACCTGACGAGAGAGGGACAGCGCCGGCATAACCCAGGTCAAACCCGGCGATATAAGCAGGTACCTCAGTCCAAGGCACTCTACCCAGAAAACGTATGTAATCGGCTTGGCCTAAACTACGAGAAAATTCCTCCCATGCAACCCGCATAGGGCCTTCTCCAACTACTACGAGATTTATATCAACCCCTTCGGAACGCAGTTCAGCCAATGCTTCAATCAAAAGATCTAACCTTTGCCATGTTGACAGGTGGCCGACGAAACCCAGCGTGGATTGCCGAAAAAATCGCTTTCCTTTATGACGCTCTGGATCGAAATGGGTTGTATCAACCCCATTTGGTAAGACCACTACTTTCTCTGGACGCACGCCAGTTTCGGAGATCACTATATCAGCCAGCGCTTGGCTGACACAAATCAGCACATCACACCGACGGTATGCCTCTTGTTCGAAAGCCCTGAGGAGCTTGGAAAGCGCGATCGTGTTTCGATCCTGCACAGCCTCACGATATAGTAGTGCGTTGGTTTCAAGAATCCAAGGGATCCCTCGCCGTTGAAACCATCTTCCCAGCATCTGAAAGGCTCCGAATCGCTCGTAGACCCAATCCACCGCGCGAAGTTCTCCTTGGGCGCGCCATCCATTTAATACACCCATCTGTATCCGGAGTATATCAGCTACGACTCGCTTGACATAGCTGGCACGGAGCGCATCTTCTGTTCGTTCCTCAACTACCCAGTGGCGAGGTACCTTATCCCCCACGATAAAGGGTTTTACTTCCCACCCTAACTGCTCAAACCCGCGAATCACACCCATTACATGCGTACGTGGCCCCGAGAGCACAGCGTCTGGCGATGTGGATACTCGCGGCGCACCGGATAAGTATGCTAGGCGCCGTGTTTGCCTATTCATGACAACTATGTTCTACAACAATTTGGTTATAGATTTTTTCAAGTTTACGGTTTTGACGCTCAAGGCTGAATTTTTTCTCTACTTGACGTCTTCCTGCTGTACCCATTCGCCTGCATAGATCGCGGTCGTTGAGCAAGGTGTAAAGCCGTTTACTTATTTCCTGGATATTCCCTTCCTCAGTTAAAAAGCCCGTTTCGCCGTGGATAACAGCCTCGGGGATGCCCGCATGACGCGATGCAACCACTGGTACTCCCGATGCCATTGCCTCAAGCACAACGATTGGCAATCCCTCAGAGTCGCCGCTGGGGGCGGTAATACTGGGAGCGCATTGTACCCATGCTTTTCTCATATAATGGCGTACGGTCTTGTGAGACTGCGCGCCTAAAAAAATGCAATTTTGTCTCAAGTTCAGGAACTCAGCGGCAAGTTTTTCAAGCTTTTCTCGTTCGGTCCCGTCTCCGATTATTACCAATTTGGCTGAGGGTATTGCTTTGGCCACTTCTCGAAAGGCTTGTATCAAGAATTCGCACCCCTTTTTGGGGACCAGCCTTCCAACGAAGAGAGCCAATGGATCATGCTCTGGGTTGGGAGTGTTTTTGAATTGACTTACATTTACTCCAATATAGTGGGTTACTATTCGCTGTTCAGGAAATCCCCGCTCAATTAAGCGTTGCCGTATAAAATCAGATACTGCAATAAAGAGATTTGCACGCTTTATGAGTTTTAATTTCTGCCATATAAGTTTTTTGTGAGTATAGTTGTTTGCAAATTGAGGTTTTAGCGTGGCATCTCTTCCATGAAAGGTGACGATCAGAGGTAATTGTAGTTTTTCTGCTATGGGAATTGAAATCAAACCGTCTGGCCCAAAGTGTGCGTGTATCAGCGAAGGACTTCGTTCTTGGATCCAATGTAATACATCTGGCGGTATCCATCCGAAAACTTTGAAACCAAACTCCCGCAGCCATCCATGTTTGTTACCTGTATTTATCAGAAACATACGATCATTAGGCAGTGAGATGCGGGGTTCACTGGATAGTTTGCTCCCTAGAAGAAACGCCTTGTACTGGTTGAGAAGCAAGGTTTGATTGTATATGAAAGTCTCCGAGATCGGCAAAAGATGGTTGCGGTAGATAAGTACATGACGCTTCATCTTCTAAGTGACCTCATTCAGTCCTTTTTGAGGGGACATATCCTCTGAAATTAAATAGAAATACACAACGACGAGGAAAACCCAATAGATTGCTGTTCCTAATCTAGATTCCATCAATAGAGCATAAGCGCCATTGAGAAATAGAAATGATACGGAAAATAGAAAACCTGCGTTATATAGGGGCTGGTTGGCATGGTTGCGCTTTTCTTTTAGCAAAAATCTTCCTGTCCGAAACAATACAAAGAGAACCAATGCCGTCCCTAACACCATTCCTACAAAACCAACCTCTAACCAAAGATCAAGATAACCATTGTGAGCATGGGTGGGCTCCCAAGGTAGTAAATTCCAGATGCCTAAATAAGGCCCTTCTTGTCCAAACCAAAACGCTCCATATCCAAACCCGAGTAGCGGTCGCTCCAGTATGTAAGGGATCAAAGCATTCCAGAGGGGAATGCGTCCTGTTAGAGTAAGGCTCTTTCCGAAAAGAGAGGCGGCGTCTTCTAGATAAGCGCTAATCAGAAACCCGGTAGGCAATGCTATGGCCATTCCAAAAGAAACGCAGGCAACTCGTAATATTTTGTGAATTCTGGCCATAAAGTGCATAGACCACCATGCACCAAATGCTAAAAGCAACGCTAGAAGGGATGTGAATGACCGAGAACCAATCAGAACCCCAACGGCTAGCATTAACAATAGAGCCAATATAAGCCGTTGTATTCTCCCTGCTTCTCTCAGCAGGACAAAAAAAACTATCGTAGCCAGTACAGTTGTACGACCGAGTATGTTTTTATGAGTCATAACACCTTGCCACGCCCCCGCATCTTTTCCTACCATTACGCCCCACATTGGATAAACAACCACCGCTACAAGACTGGCTATTACGACGATCCCTAATGTTGTACCCAGTATGCGTAGCGTGGTCTTTGGAGGATAGCGTACCACTAGTAGGAGACCATATAGTGCTCCAAGACATGCGGCCAATCCTCGCCGGAGGGTAATCAGAGGGGCAATAGACCAAAGTGCCGAGAGTAACACCCAACTCAATAAGATCCAGAGCAGTCTCCCGCGAATCGCTACAGAAATAGTCCTCCGGGGTTGCAAGATCATAAAGATGATTCCAAGGTAAGCAATGCCAAGGGTCAGGCGCTGGACGGGATCCCCTTCGCTTAGGTTAATGTCCCCAAGTACCTGCTGCCGCCATAGCGGTATGAAAGCTCCTGTAAGAAGTACAAGAGAGAAGATGTGCCATATCATTTCTGCCGTTCGTCGCATGCTTTTACCCGAAAGCTGGTGTTCTCCAACCCGACTCGGAAAGTGTCTATTTACGAGAACGTAGCCTCTAAAACTAATGTAGATCGGAACAATGGGAATTTGCTCAATATCACTCGTTTAGGATACGAAAACATCGTCTGAAAAACCCAAGGAAAGTACTGACACATATATAATGCCTCAACAGAGTAACCAGCAAGAACCATGCATTTCGTGAGTGTATAAGGCGTAAACCAATAGCGATGATCTGAGTTGATTATCTCTCGATGTCTAATAGCATGCTTAAAATTGTCAATATAGAACGCATTTGGCACTGTGACAACTATTCTTAATATCTTCTTTTGATAGCGTCGTCTAAGCGTTGTTAAAAAGCCTATCGGATCATCAATATGTTCGAGTATTTCACCAGCAATGAGGTAATCCCAATCCCCTTCAAGTATTTTAGGTATATCATCGGATATCATATTTCCAACAATCACGTTTTCATAACCATATTTTGAACGTATGTAAGCAATCGCATCACCGTCAATGTCAATTCCAAGACACTCTTGAGCGCTTCGAGTGAGTCTAGCATGTAACCAGCGATCTTGGCGAATCTTCTCATCTATAATTGCCAAGTGGTCTGTGCATCCTAAATGAACAACTCGTTTTCCAACAACAATTCTTTCAAGTAGGCTTAGTCGGTCTGTTAAAGGATGATTATCGTTATTTAAGCTAAAGACTAACTGTCTATCAAATTTCGTGCCTAAAATATATTGGGAATATTTTTTCTGTGGAGAGTACATATTCTTACCTGTTTGTGATATTTAAACTCTCTGATGTCTGTAACGCCAATCCGCAAGGTCTCGCCCAAGTAACCTTTCCAGATATATGATATCTTTGGCAAAATAGGTCTCTAATTCAGCACGTACCTCTGGAGCTAGTGGGGGTCGTGGTCGCTGTCGAGTGTTGATTCCTTGTAAACGTTGAATAATACCCAAACTGCGCTTAGGGAGAAGCCCTTCCGCATGCTTGAACAATGCTACGATTCGGGCGAGTGAGTAGATAGCCTTTCCCATACGCCTAGAGCGCCACTCCCGAGCAGGGTTATGCACTGGAAACTCCTTTCGACCATCATCCGGCACGCCCAGAAAGTTAATCACTCGCAGATATTCCCGGCGCGGATTCTTTTTCATATCATCCAATAACAAAACCAATACCCGCTCTTTGGGTACAATGGTATATAACCGCTCTAACTGCTCACTTAGTCGGCACCATGAAGGGTAATCTAAAAGGATGGGATCTTTACATCCAGGGGGCACCTGCTTTCCTTCGCGACGCTTAGGGGCCAGACACCATGCCTGATAGAAATCGTCTATGTTTTCATTGAACGACCGTACTTGTTGTTCATGTAAGGAATAGGCCATGTCGACCGGGTTGCGCACCATCACGATATATTGCCCTGTGTGAATTGTATGCTCAATAGCCGGAACCGCAACTTTAGAGAATAGATAGGTGGCTGACGCTTCACCTATTCGAAGATGTTGTTTACTGGCCCTCGAGAATAATCTCAAGTAAATTGCCCATTCTGTTATCACTCTATTTTGAATATCTTCCGAAAAATAAAAAGGTTCTTTAATTGGGCTCATGTAAATTTGCGGATGGCCCGAAAGCCATGCGGCCAGTGAACTAGTTCCACATTTTGGAGCACCTATAATGAAAAAATTAGGCAGCTGCATCATAATAGGCTCCTGGAATTTTGAAGCCAGTGGGATAAATCCCTTTTAAGAATTTCGCCTAGTTTTTTTATTTCTGATTCAAAGCAAAGTTCCAATTCGCACCGGAGTTCAGCAGGTAGCGGTTCTCTTTTTCTAGGGTCTTTGTTGATTCTGTTGAGAGCACGAATGATAACAGAATTTTTTGGTGCTAGACCCATTCTAGCTCGAGTAACAAGTTCAGCTTTACGGAGAATAATTATCAATTTTTGCAATGTCGCTGAGCGCACTCGCTTAGCTGGATTAAAAACTTGAAAATTATTGAGCCCATCGTCTGGTAGTCCAAGAAAGTTTAGAACCTTTAGGTATTCTATACGGGGAGATTTTTTTATGTCGTCCAACAATAAAATAAGTAATCGTTCGGGCGGAATCCATTGTGTCAATCGCTCCAATTGACTTCCAAGATTGCATACAGCTTGATAATCAAGCAGTCTTGGTTCTCTAATCCAACGCCCTGCATTTTTGCCCACTCGCCGATTTGAGGATTCTTTGAACGCTTTTTCAAAATCTGCTATGGGCTCTATTTGATCGATGAAGAACTGTTCATGCAGTGAATATGCCATGTCAACAGGGTTTCGAACAAGAACGATATATCTCACCTGGCCTATTTCTTTTTCAATTGTTGGTACAGCAAGGTTTGAATAGAGATACCAGACGGTAGCTTCACCTATAGCTAGATGATGGTTTTCAGCGCGGGAAAACAATGAGAGGTATTCTCTTTCAGTCATTCGAAATCTTTGGGCAAGATCCCGGTCAAAATATCGGGGTTCCTTGTTTGGTGATATATATATGTTCGGGTGAAGTTCAAGCCAGCGAACCAAAGATGTTGTTCCACACTTCGGAGCCCCGATTATAAAAAAATTTGGTTTTTTGATCATATTTGACTTGAAGGAAAACCAAACGCCAAACTATTAATCCCCAACCGCTTCCGCACTGCCCACCACAACAGAACATTCCAAACTATCATTGATAAAGAGGTGGCCAGGGCCGCACCGGGCGTTCCCAACAATGGTACCAGCACCAAATTAAGCATCACGTTTAAGGCGGCAGCAATTGCCATGCCTTTTACTGTGTCCTGTTCGTGACCGGTCATGTTCAACAAAAATCCCACCGACCCAGCTGATGAGTTGATGAATTGCCCTATGACGAGGATGAGAAGAGGGGTATATCCTGTCGCATAACTTTCTCCAAAAACAATCTGCAAGAATGGCTGCCCGAAAAGAACAAAAAAAGCTGTGGCGATAGCGCTAAATGCCAGGACACCTCTTGCACTGAGGGTGACAACGCGTTGAAGCCGAGCGAAATCCCCCCTGGTGTAGAGTTGTGCGAAGCGCGGCGCTACCACAAGATTAGCCGCCTGGAGGCCGAGGGAAGTCAGGGTGGCAGCCTGTACTGCCACTCTGTAAATTCCCACCTGTCCGGAATCTTGGAAGAGGCCAAGCACGAGAATATCGGTTCTGTTGTTCACCACCCCCATTCCCGCGATAAGGGTGAAAGGCAATGCGCTGGCCAGCCAGGCTCGATGGGACATGCGGGGTTTTGCTGTTTTCACGGCGGTTGGCGTATGACGCCATAAAAGCCAGCTGCCAGCGCTAAATGCAAGAGCTGCTGCCAAAACCTGTAAGGCCATTGCCAAGGAGGCAGAAAGCCTGATTTGAAGAACAAACAGCCAAACCGCTACGAAAGTTAAAAACAAAGCAGGCTGAAGCACCAATTCCGTGGAGATTCCCGCAATCATCCTGCGTAATCCTCTCAAGGCAGCCCCGCGCAAATTTCCAAGCGCGATCAGAGGCACCAGTAACACCCCCCAAACGACTACCCCCCAATCGGTGGTAGTGAGTTGGTCGGAAAAGAGTCCCACCCCTAAGAGGGATAAAAGAACCAGAATCAACCCTGCTGCTACGGCGGCAAGCCCGGACCAGCGCCAGATGCCTTTGATCCAGGCTGGTTCTTCGCGGGTAGCCCCCCTCGCTGTCTCGCGCAGCACAAGATTGCGCAGTCCGCCAACTAAAGGTCTGGCTAACACCCACACCAGGGTGTAGGCGTAGGCGTAGACCCCGTAAGTTTCCGGCCCCATGGTGCGGGCTAAAACCACCGTCACAAGAAAGCCAAGAGTGGTAGCGCTGATTTTGAGAAAGAAACTCCAACCTGCTTCAACAGCCAGGTTGGTTTGTAAAACAGCGCGCAATTTATCGAAAATTGAAATTTCTCTGGCTACTTTCACGGATTAACCTGCTCCAACTTCTCCAGCGCCTGCGCCGCGGCCTTGTCTTCCGGATCCAACCCCTGAACTTTCAAATAATACTTCTTCGCTTCCGCAAAATCTTGTTGCGCCATGTAGATGTTCCCTAACAACAAATAGGCGTGCTTTCTTTCCGGGCTAATTTCCAGGGCTTTCTTTGCCACCTGAATGCCCCGCTCAATCTGCCCGGTCTTCCACAGCGCACGCGCCAGTCCCACGTGTGCCCAATAGTGTTCCGGCAGTAGGACAAGCGCCTCCTCATACTCCCCAATCGCCTCCTCCCACCGCTGCTGCCGCGCCAGCATGTCCCCGCGTTGGTAATAGACATTCCCCCGTTCCCATTTGTTGATTGCAAAATCATCCGCGGCCAGCGCCTGCTCGAAAAATTCCCACGCCCGCTCCCCATTCGGTGGAGACAAACGGCGAAAGGAAATCAACCCCATTCGAAAATACACATTGCTCGTGCCCACTTTCCCCTCGCCCTCCAGCGCGTTCGCATACGCATCCAGCGCAGCCCCCCAATCTTCCACGGCCTCATAGGCTTGTCCTAACTGGTACCCGTAATCCCGATTCCTCGGCTCGCGGCGGACAGCCTGTTGGTAAAACGCGGCCGCGTTTTCCCAATCTTCGTTTTTGGCAAACAACGCGCCCGCCTGTGCCCAGGGTTTCCCCCAGCCCGGCGCGACCAGGCTGGCACGGGCATACCACCGTAGCGACTCTTCGCTTTGTCCCTCCTTCGCGAGTCGCTCCCCCTCTGCCAGAAACTGGCCGGGGCCAACGCCTGCCGTCTCCCAAGCCGCCCCCATTTGTGCCAGAAAACCTTTTTGGGCGCACACCACCCAGGGGGCGAAGGGCGATTCATCGGCGTTTTTTTTCGATGGCTGTGTTGCGCATTGGGCTTCCAGCGCAAAACCCAACTCCAGATACCCCAGCGGGTTCTCCGGGCGCAGCTCGATGAAAGTCTGATATGACTTGACCGCTGTATCCGGCTGCCCCAACAGACAATTGGCACGCGCCAGCCCCAGCCAGGCCTGGGAAAGGTTGGGGTTGAAGTCCAACGCCCTCCCCAGGTGCCCGCGCGCCTTTTTGAGCTGCTCTCGGGTTTGTGCATCCTTTGCCGGAGCCAGCGAACACGCTACCGTGAGTAGGCTCCCGGCATGGGCCGGTTCCAGCACCGAGGCCACATATTGCCCCCCTCTGGCCAGATGATACATCGCTGCCAGATTGGGAACCATCCAGATTCCCACCACGATCACGACCCCAAGAATCAAAAACACCCTCACCCGGCTACGTTGAAGTGTGCCTGGATGGGAAAAGATTTCCGTGAGCGGCGATTTCTTCTTGTGCTCTACAGCAGGGTAAGCGGTGTCCTCCATGACACCCGCATCTTACCCGAATCAGATTGTTTGCGCAACCCCATTGGGCAGATACGCGGCCCGAACACCGCCAATGCCGACCCCTACGTAGTGGAAGCCGATCTGCTCCAGTGTCTGGCGCGGCAAAAAGTTGCGCCCGTCCAAAACCAGTGGGGTCTTCATCAACGGCTTGATGGCCTCCCAATCGATTTTGCGGTAGTCGGTCCATTCAGTGACCAACACAACCGCGTCCGCGTCCTGCACGGCCTCGAAAATCGAGTCGTAGTAGTGAACGCCCAGATCACCGAAATATTTTCTGGCGTTTTCCAGCGCAATCGGATCGTGTGCCTTGACCTTGGCCCCGCGCTTCATGACGGATGACCGGAGACCGGGGACGGCGCGTGGTTGTTGGTCGGGACGACCGGCCAGTCGCCCCGACCTCTAATAACCACGCGGCGGTCATCCGTCCCCCGTCATTCTGAGGGCACGCAGTGCCCGAAGAATCCCCCCCCACCACCGCTGAGATTCTTCGCTGCCGCTCAGAATGACATAAGCAACAGCGCTCAGAATGACACAGGTAAAAACAGGCATGAACTGCGTAACTTCTGTCACTTACTTTACAGCCACTACCCATTCGCGTTATAGAAAATGGCAAACAGCATGTCGTGGGTGCGTCCCTCCATGCGGGCAGGGCCGGAACGAATCCGCGTCCATTCGTGGCATTCGATGCGAACGTCCCCCCATGCTTACCGGGTGAGTAGTTCCAAAACAGCAAGATCAGAACCCGGCATCCAGCACTCAGGATTCAGAACCGGGGGGAGAAGACGTGGCGCAACAACATCGAAAACCCCAATAGCTGTACCCGTACCTGGGACTGAACCTGCGGCGGAAGGCGCAGCGCACCTTTCGGTCTGCCCCCACAGATCGGCAGCGTGAGCTGCCGGGACCGTCAGGGGCAGTACTTACACAGGAGACCTAACAGGTCTACTACCACACGATGCAGGAAGATTTTATCCCCAATAGATTGCATCCGGGCATCTCCATGCGCTTTGAGACCTGTGAGGTCTGGGTGCGACTTTTCAAGTGCGTAAGTCCTATCAGGGGCGGATTGGCAATCCGCCTTACGAAATGCGTTCTCTGTGGAGCAGGCCCTGCTGCTGGCGGTGATGGTGATCGGCCTGGGAATGGCGTGGGTTGGGGCTGCTCCCCGCCAGGTAGCGATGAGGGCCACGACTGCGCCCGCACACCAGAGGAAATGTTGGCTGGTGCAAATCCCCGTGATCTGCCTGGACAGTGACCGAACATCGATAAATTCCTGAACTGCTCTCCCTTGCTCGTTCCGGCCCTCATTCGGGGATACGTTCAAACCCCTGTTCCGCAAAGTGTGGATCGAACGCGAAGGCTGTCTTCATCCCCAGTTGTCGCATCACCTCGAAGCTGACACAATCCACCAGGCTGAGTCTGCGGCGAGCGGCGATGAGCACCGCGGTGACCCCCGCATGGTGGCTGGCCTCATCGATCCACTCCACGTGCAGGATGGGCAGAACGTCTTCCTGCAGCGTGCGGACAGCCTCCAGACCCAGGCGGTGTTGCACCAGGGCAAAAGTCTCTACCAACACGTAGTTGTGGCAGACCAGGTGTTCCTTTTTCGTGACCAGGTCCACCCACAGGCGTTTTGCTCGCTCGTGGTTCTGGTCGTCGGCGTCCAGGATGGCGTATAAGGCCGAAGTATCGACGAAGATGCTCATTGCCCGAACGCCTCGGCCAGATGCCGGTCATGTTCGGAGGAGACATCCGACCTCCCCGAACGAAAGCGTCCCGCGGCCGCAATGGCGCGTCGCCGGCGCTCTTCTTCGTCAACGCCCCTCGAGGCGAGGACGAACGCATCCACACTTTGCCGGATCAGTTCGGCCATGGACGCGCCGCGGGCGGCAGCCAGTTCCTTCAACGCCCGCACCTGTTCATCTTTCAACTGCACCTGAGTCCGAATCATGGAGAGCCTCCGTTATCATGCTTACACTTTCGGAACAATGATAACATATGCCATGCCACACAGCAATGATCAAGGGACGCAAAAACCTGGTTTCGACTTGTGTGGAGTTCATCGAAACATTTGCCTGGCGCGGTCAATGGCGCGCAATCTGGAAGTCGTGATGGCCAAACCGTACCGGTGGGGAGTTTCGCGGCCAACGGGTATGGCTTGTACGATCTCGCTCAACGTCCGCTCAGGATGCAATTCAATCAGCGGTCTTCGCTTCAATGCGCAAAAAATCTGCGCCCACCGTTCGGCTGAGTCGCTCACGACGAACCCCGCCTAATTTGCGTAATCTGCGGTTGCAAACAATACCAAGACTTCGATATACTGATGATGGGCCTCTGGTAAAATTTCACAAACCCGCCACCGGTAATGGCAATGGTACCCCAGACTCTACGACACCGTTTTACGCTCCTCCTGGCGCTGTTTTTCCTGCTGGTGACGATCTCAGCCGGAGTGACGCTGGCTGGTTTGCGCACGCAACGAAACGACGCCCTGATCATTAACCTGGCTGGCCGCCAGCGGATGCTCACACAGCAGATGACCTGGATGGCACTCAACCGGCCCCAGGAACCCGCGCTGGAGCAAAACATGGCGCGCTTCGAAGAGACGCTGCACGCGCTCAAGGATGGCGGCCAGATACAAGACGCATTTGGCCGCCCGGTGACTTTGCCCCCCGCGCCGGACCAGGAGCTTCACAACCTGCTCGATCAGGTGTGGGAATCCTGGAACACCTTTGAAAGTTCTCTGCTTCGCATTCGGTCACTCCCCCCCGAATCGGAGGAATACAGCCAACTATCGCAGAGCATCCAGACAAACGCGCAAACCATTCTGGCGCAACTCGACGATGTGGTCAGCGCTTTTGAAGCCCGTGCCCAGTCGAAGGTATCGCGGCTGTGGGTGGTGCAGGCCGTCTTTCTGCTGGTTGGGATCAGTCTGTTGGTTTTCGGAACCCTGTTTGTCCGGCGGCGAGTGGTGGTCCCGCTGGAGCAACTGGGGCAGGCGGCCCGGCGCATCGGCGCGGGCGACCTGGAGTCCGTTGTGCCCCGTCTGTGGGACGATGAGTTGGGAGAGCTGGCGGGCGTGATGGAAGCCATGCGCCGCGAACTTGCGGCTTCCCGCAGCCATTTGCAGCACCGTGTCGACCAGCGCACCAATGAACTGGTAGAAGCCTTTGAGTTCAGCCAGGAAATTGTTTCCCGCCTCGATCTGGATTCCCTGCTCCAGTCTGTAACCGACCGTTGCCGCAAGCTGATGAACGCGCGCGAGGCCCGCCTGTGCCTGATCCAGCAGAATGGTCGTGCGCTCGAACTGGTGGCCGGCCAGGGAGGCCCGCACCCCACCATGCCGGTTTTCCAGCCGGTAGAGCGCGGCATCGCGCTGGAAGTGGTTGGGGAAGGGAAAACGGTTGTTCGCCAGCATTGCACAGACTGCGCGCATATGAGCGGGCACGAACCGGGTGTGTGCGTGGCCGCGCCGCTCAAAACCGGTGAAACTGTGCTGGGAGCCTTGTGTGTGGTGCGCCCGGAAAACACGCCGTTTAGCGTTGAGGAGGTCCAGGCGCTCACGCTGCTGGCGAACACTGCTGCAATCGCCATCACAAATGCGCGTCTGGTTGACCAGGAACGAGAGCAGGCGCGGCAATCCGCGATTCTGACCGAACGGCAGCGGCTGGCCGCGGAACTCCACGACCACCTCGCCCAGACGCTCAGCTTCCTGCGGTTGAAAACCGAACAGATCGCCGCTTTGGTCCACCCGCAGGGCGAGACCGTTGCCGAGGAGCTGCTGCACATACAAACCACGCTCGACACAGCCTACGACCAGGTGCGGGACGCCATCGAAGGGATCGCGCCGGCGCGTATGGCTGCGGAAAACCTGCGCGATTCGCTCGCCAAATGTCTGGATGAATTCAAATCCCTGGCCTCTGTCCCGGTGGCGTTCCGGTTTGAGCCGCCCGGCCCGGTATTTTTACCCCAGGTTGTGGAAACCCAGGTGCTCCACATCGTCCGGGAAAGCCTGGCGAATGTGCAGCGCCATGCCCGGGCCAGCCAGGTGACGGTCCGTATCCACCGGGATAACGGCGAATTGACCATCGAGATCGGGGATGACGGCCAGGGGTTTGATCCGCATCAGGACATCTCCCCCAACCACTTGGGCCTCAACATCATGCGCACCCGCGCGGAACGAATAGGCGCCCGCCTGGACATCCAGACCCGCCCCGGCCAGGGAACGAAAGTGACCCTGCGCCTGCCGGAATACGAAGAACAGCCATGAACCCTGCTCGCATTCTGTTAGCCGACGATCACGAACTTTTCCGCGACGGGCTTGCCGGCCTGATCAACGCGCAGGATGATCTGGAAGTTGTGGGCCGGGCCGGTGACGGGCTGGAAGCCCTCACCCTGGTGCGCGATCTGAACCCCGATCTGGTCATCATGGACATCAGTATGCCCGTCTGTGACGGATTGGAGGCGACCCGATTGATCCGTGCCCGCTTCCCGGAGACTCGCATTCTGATTCTCACTGTACACGAAGAGGATGCGAAATTGTTCGAGGCCGTCAAGGCGGGCGCTTGCGGTTACCTGCTCAAAAGCACGCAGTCCGAGGCATTCTTGCGCGGGGTGCGCGCGGCCCTCGCAGGGGAAGCGCCGCTGCCCCCCAAACTGGCTGCCCGGCTTCTGCAAGAGTTCGCCCGCCTGGCGCAACAGCCTGTGCAGAAAGAACACCCCCAACCCTCCGAAACACTGACCCGCCGCGAGCAGGAAGTGTTGGAATTGATCGCCTCCGGCGCGGCGGACAAAGACATTGCCGTACAGTTGACCATCAGCCTGCACACGGTGAAATCGCATGTGCGCAACATCCTCAGCAAGCTCCAGGCCGTCAACCGTCACCATGCGGCCCGCATTGCTGTGCAGCAGGGATGGATCAGGAGCGGCCAACAGGGGACGACCAATCGGCAGGCATAAACCAACGTTCAACCAGAGAACTAATGCTTCCATCAGGAGCGATCCCGCCGGGATCGCTCTTTTTTCATTCTTTGTGACGTTTGCGACGGATAGACGCCCCTCTCCGGATTGTGTATGTTAAGAACACATGAGCGCGCACCGGGTCTTTCTTGTAGGAGATTCGCTCTTCTCCGATACCTTATCCCGTCTTCTGGGGCGGTACGAGCAGATCGAAATTCTGGGTTCAGCACCGAATGCCAAAGCCATCACATTCGAGTCGCTGCCCGACCTGCCGGATGTCTTTATCCTCGCCGGTGATGAAGACCGCTTCCCGCCAGAACTGGGCTTGCTGGTTGAAAAATTCCCGAACACCCCCCTGATTTGTGCAGAACTGAAGCGGAGTGCGTTGCGCGTGTTCACCAGCCAGCAATACCAGGCCCGTGCAGAAGACCTGATTTCCGTCATCACCTCATTACCCAAACGGAGATAAACCTATGGCCAGAATCACTCGTCGAGACTTCATCAAACTTTCCGGGCTTGCGGCCCTGGGGGTTGCCGCATCCCAGTTGCGCTTCCTGACCCTTGATCCTGTGGATGTGAAAAATCCGCTGGCTGCTTACCCGGATCGCGGCTGGGAGGCCATTTACCGCAACCAGTACAGCTACGACTCATCTTTTACCTACGTATGCTCCCCGAACGATACACACGCCTGCCGCCTGCGCGCCTTCGTGCGAAACGGCATCATTCTCCGTTCGGAGACAAACTACGACGTGGACAGTTACAGCGATCTGTATGGCAATAAGGCCACTGCCCACTGGCATCCGCGCGGCTGCAAGAAAGGACAGACCTTTCACCGCCGCGTGTACGGCCCCCATCGCTTGAAAGGCCCATTGATGCGCAAGGGCTGGAAGGAATGGGCAGACGACGGCTTCCCATACCTCGACGCTGCCAACCGGGAAAAATATAAATTCACCGCCCGCGGGGACGATGAAATGCTGCCGGTTTCCTGGGAGGAGGCCTACGATTACATCGCCCGCGGGATGATCGCCATCGCCAGGCATTATTCCGGCGAGGAAGGGGCGGAACGCCTGCGCGCGGACGGCTACCCCGAGGAGATGATTGCCGAAATGCGCGCTGCCGGAACGCGCACCTTCAAGTGCCGTGGGGGGATGGGGCTGCTGGGCGTGATCGGGAAATACGGCATGTACCGGTTTGCCAACACGCTTGCCCTGCTGGACACACACGTCCGCGGCGTAGGCCCCGACGAAGCCCTCGGCGGCCGGAACTGGTCCAACTACACCTGGCACGGCGATCAGGCCCCCGGACACCCGTTTGCCACCGGGTTACAGACATCCGACTGCGACTTCAACGATCTGCGAAACACCCGGCTGCACATCCAGTGCGGCAAAAACCTGGTCGAGAACAAGATGGCTGAATCCCACTTCTTTATCGAGACCATGGAACGGGGCGCCAAAATCGTCACCATCACACCGGAGTATTCGCCGCCAGCCACGAAGGCCGATACATGGATCCCCATCCGGCCTTCTACCGATACCGCGCTCTTCCTGGGAATCACCAAATGGCTGATGGACAACAATCGCTACGATGAAGCCTTTGTCAAGCAGTTCACCGATTTCCCCCTGGTTATCCGGCTGGACACCCTCAAACGCCTCCGCGCCCATGAACTCTTCCCCGACTACCAGCCCGGCCTGGACCCCGAGGGCCCCAGTTTTCGGCTCCAGGGATTGACCCAGGAGCAGTACGAAAAACTCGGCGATTATGTGGTCTTCGATCAGAACAGCGGAGAACTCCAACCCATCACCCGCGATGATGTCGGGCAGGTGATGCTCTCCAAAGGGATCGAGCCGGCCCTGAGGTGGTCGGGAACGCTCACGCTGGCAGATGGCAGTGAAGTGGAAGCCATGACGCTGTGGAGCATGTATGAAGAACACTTGCAGGAGTACGACCTCGACACGGTGGCCGAGATCACTCACGCGCCGAAAAACCTGATCGAAGAGCTGGCCGAGGATATCGCCACTATCAAACCGGTTGCCATCCACATCGGGGAAGGCATCAACCACTGGTTCCACGCCACGCTCGCCAACCGTGCCCAGTTTTTGCCACTGATGTTGACCGGGAATCTGGGGAAACCCGGTGCGGGTTGTTACACCTGGGCAGGCAACTACAAGGCCGCGCTCTTCCAGGCATCCCCGGAGAGCGGCCCGGGCTTCAAAGGCTGGATTGCCGAAGACCCCTTCAACCCGACCCTGGACGAAAACGTTGACGGCAAAGAAATTAAAGTCCGCGGTTATACCAAGGACGAAGAACCGGCTTACTGGAACCATGGGGACCGCCCTCTGATTGTAGAAACCCCCAAATATGGCCGCAAAGTTTTTACCGGCCAAACCCACATGCCTACCCCCACCAAAGTCATCTTCCACTCGAACGTCAACCTGCTCAACAACGCCAAACACCACTACGACATGATCAAGAACGTCAATCCGTTGATAGACCTGATCATAGCGGTTGATATCGAAATGAACGCCAGTGTGGAATACGCGGATTTCGGCCTGGCCGCCAATTCCTGGGCAGAGTTCACCGTGCCTGAAATCACGGCATCCTGTTCCAACCCCTTCCTGCAAATCTGGAAAGGTGGCATCCCGCCCATTTACGACACTCGCGACGACCTGATGATCCTGGCGGAGCTTGCCGCCAAAATGGGTGAAATCCTGGAGGACACGCGTTTTCACGATTACTGGAAATTTGCGCTGGAAGGCAAGCCTGAAGTGTATATCCAACGCCTGTTAGATGCCTCACTTCCAACCCGCGGCTACAAATACGAGGATATCATGGCAGGCAAGTACGGCGAACCCGGCGCGGCCCTGATGCTCTTTCGGACGTACCCCCGCATTCCTTTCTGGGAGCAACTCAACGACAATGTGCCCTTCTACACCGACTGCGGACGGCTGGCTGCCTACTGTGACATCCCCGAAGCTATCGAATACGGCGAGAACATGATCACCCACCGGGAAGGGCCGGAGGCGACACCCTACCTGCCCAATGTCATCGTCACCAGCAGCCGTTTTGTGCGCCCGGACGATTACGGCATCCCCGAGGAGGCCATGGGATGGGATGAGCGCACCGTGCGCAACATCGCAAAACCCTGGAGTGAAGTGAAAAACACCATCAACCCGCTTTGGGCACAGGGATTCCAGTTCTATTGCCTGACCCCCAAAACCCGCCACCGCGTCCACTCCTCCTGGAGCACCGTGGACTGGACAATCTTGCTGGACAGCAACTTCGGCGACCCCTACCGCATGGACAAACGCCTGCCCGGCGTGGGCGACCACCAGCTTCACATGAACCCGCAGGCCGCAAAAGACCTGGGGATCGAAGATGGCGATTACGTTTACGTAGACGCCAACCCGGCAGACAGACCCTACCGCGGCTGGCGCGAGGACGACCCATTCTATAAAGTCGCCCGCCTGATGTTGCGCGTCAAATACAACCCGGCATATCCCTACAACGTCATTATGCTCAAGCATGGCCCCTTCATGGCCACTGAAAAGTCGGTGCGCGCACACGAAACCCGCCCGGACGGGCTGGCCCGATCCGAAGGAACCGGCTACCAGGCCAACCTGCGGTACGGCTCCCAGCAATCGCTCACCCGCGACTGGTCCATGCCCATGCACCAAACCGACACGCTCTTCCACAAGAAGAAGATCGCCATGGCCTTCATGTTCGGCGGAGAGGCCGACAACCACGCCCTCAACACCGTCCCCAAAGAGACGCTGGTGCGGGTGGTCAAGGCCGAGGACGGCGGGTTGAACGGTCAGGGGAAATGGGAGCCTGTGAAAACCGGCTTCACACCCGCGCATGAAAACGAATTTTTCGAAAAGTACCTCACCGGAAAAGTCGTGGTGGTGCAGGGTGAAAACAATGGATGAGACGCAATCCTGTTTCATTTGCAAGCGCGACCAGCGCGAGATACCGGTCACAATGTGGCAATTTCAGGAACGGCAGCTTGGGGTGTGTTGTGAATGTATGCCCAAAATGATTCACAAATGGCCTCAAGTGGTCGCACGCTACCTGAATTTGCCGGATGACCCCTCCCCCTCGCCCTCAGGAGAGTGAAATGGCTGAAAAACGATTCGAAGACGATGATCCCATGGAACTGGTGGGGATGGTCATGCCAGGAGAACCCGGGCAACTGGAAGCCATGGCCGAGGCGCTTGTGGATGAGTATGCCCGCCTGGGGTGGGACGAAAAGCGGATACTCACCCTTTTTGTCAACCCGTTTTTCCTGGCAACGCACCGCATTTACCGGCAAAAGGGCGAGGCATATGTCCGGGAACTGATCAGCAAAACCTGCGCGAAATGGCGCGTCGATTGAACAAGGAGACTGACATGGCAGAAGTCTATAACTGGCATCTTGGCCGGAAAATGGAATACGTCTTTGAGGAGGCGCATCCCGAAAGACAATTCGTCGCCATCTTCAATATCAACCGCTGCATAGGCTGCCAGACCTGCACCGGCGCGTGCAAAGCCACATGGACGTTCTCCAAAGGCCAGGAATACATGTGGTGGAACAATGTCGAGAGCAAACCCTATGGCAGCTACCCGAAATACTGGGATGTGAAAATCCTCCAAAAACTGGACGAAGCCCACCAGACTGTCGGAAAAACGCCTGCGTGGGACCCCTCCCAGAACGGGGACCAGGCGCCCTACGGCACGTATACCGGCATGACCATCACAGAAGCAGCCACCGCGCTGAACACAGGCGAACAGGCGCTCGGGTACCTGCCGCCGGATAACGAGTGGAGCGGCCCGAACTTCTACGAAGACACCGCCACAAGCTACCAGGGCGGCAGGCTGGGTATCAGCACCGAAGGCGCGAAGCTACCGGTTCACCAGACCTGGTTCTTTTACCTCCAGCGCATCTGCAATCACTGCACCTACCCGGCCTGTGTTGCTGCCTGTCCGCGCAAGGCGATCTACAAACGGCCGGAGGACGGCATCGTGCTGATCGATCAGAGCCGCTGCCGGGGATACCGGAAATGCGTGGAACAGTGCCCCTACAAAAAGTCCATGTACCGGGGAACGACGCGCACCAGCGAAAAATGTGTGGCCTGCTACCCGCGCGTGGAGGGCAACGATCCGCTCAGCGATGGCGTCCCGATGGAGACCCGCTGTATGGCCGTCTGTCCGGGCAAAATCCGGCTGAACGGGTTGGTGAATATCGCTGAAGATGGCACCTGGGTGGAGGATTTACAAAACCCGCTCTACTACCTGATCCGCGAGGAGAAGGTCGCGCTCCCGCTCTACCCGCAATTCGGCACCGAACCCAACATCTACTACATCCCCCCGCGCTGGGCCCCGCGCCCATACCTGCGACAGATGTTTGGCCCGGGCGTGGATCAGGCCATCGAGCGGTATACCGCGCCTTCACGGACCCTGCTGGCGCTCATGCAGCTCTTCCGCGCTTCCCAGAAGATGGTCTTCCGGTTCGAAATCGAAGAAGGCCCGCTGGTCCGCGAGGCCGAAATCAATGGCAGGCCGTGGCAGATGTATGATGACACGGTTATCGGCTTCGACGCCAAAGGAAACGAAATCGTCCGGTTGAGCGTGGTCGAACCCTTGCACGAACGGCCCAAGGAGCGTTTGAACTCAATCTAGCCCGAACACTGAATCCCGAACCACCGGAGAACCCCCTATGAACATCGAAATCCCCATCCGCCGGGCGCAGTTGTACGGCTTTTTGACCGATGTGTTCCTGTACCCCTCCGAAAACTGGTTGGGCGACCTGCCCTATGTACAGCAAATCTCGCGCCAGTTGGCGATTGACTTTCCCCTTACCGCCGAAAGAGACCTGTCCCTCGAGCAGCTGCAAGCAGCCTACCGCAACACCTTCGGCGCAACCGGCTCTCTGTGTTACGAAACCGAATACGGGCTGCCGCACGAATACCGTATGAGCCAGGAGTTGGCAGACATCGCCGGATTTTACAACGCCTTTGGCTTTACTCCCGGCGGCGTTGTCCGCGAACGGCCTGACCACATCGCGGTCGAACTCGAATTCATGCACGTACTTTCGCTCAAAGAGGCGTATGCCGCACAAAGGGACATCCAGGAGCACATAGAAGTCTGCCAGCAGGCGCAGAGGAAGTTCCTGTCCGAACACCTGGGGAAATGGATTCACCTGTTCGCCAGAGCGCTGGAGCAGCAGGGAAGCTGGCCGTACCCGCCGCTGGCAGCCGGCGCACATCTCCTCGTCCAGGAACATTCCCGGCATCTGGGCATCCAACTGGCCCCCCTGGACATCCCGGACCTCCAGCCCACTCCCTTTGACCCCAACTTTTCCTGCGCAGCGTGCGAATGCGCTCCGCCCCCCGGAATCGATATGGAGGCAATCGAATGATCAAACGAACCCACCTTTTGTTGATTTTTTCTCTCTTGATCGCCGGTTTCCTGACTTTTTACAAAATTCCAGTAGCCAGCTCGCAGGGCGTCACGGTACGGGCCGCGCTGGTGGAGGGAGAATTGCCCTTACAAGACCCTGGCGCTGAGCTGTGGTTGGAAAGCAGTGCCGTTCAGGTTCCGTTGAGTGCTCAAAATGTCGCCAAACCCTACCTGACGGGTGTTGGAGATCGCACCATGACCGTGCGCGCCCTGCACAACCAGACTCAAATCGCCATTCTGGTTGAATGGGAAGACGCCACCCAAAACGACCAGATGGTGCGGGTGCAGGATTTTCGCGACGCGGTCGCGGTTCAGTTCCCCCTGGTGGAGGGGCAGCCGTTTTTCTGCATGGGTCAGCAGGGCGGAAATGTGAACATCTGGCATTGGAAAGCGGACTGGCAGGCCGATCTCGTCGCCCGCCAGGACGTGGACACCGTCTACCCGAACATGTCCGTCGATGAATACACCTTTGCCGATCCCGAGGCCGGGAAAAGCGCGGGTGTGGGCGATTACGAAGATGTGAACTATGTGCCTGCTCTGGCCGCGGGGAATCTGTTCGCCAGCCCGTCGTATACATCGCCTGTGGAAGACCTGATCGCGGGCGGGTTTGGGACCATCACCTCCCAGCCGCAGGAGGGGCAAAATGTCCAGGGATACGGTGTCTGGCAGGAGGGGAAATGGCGGGTGATTTTCAGCCGCGAGCTTGCTTCGCCGGAAGAAACCGACATCAGTTTCAGCCCCGGACAGGTGTACCCAATGGCATTGGCGGTCTGGGATGGGGAGAATCAGGAGCGCAACGGCCAGAAGTCCACTTCTCAGTGGGTATCGTTGCAGCTCGAGGGGGAGAGCGCGCCCGCCGCGGTGACAACGCCCGCCGAACAACCGGCTACCGAGGGCGTGTCGGTGATCTTTTGGGTGATCACAGGGGTGCTGGTTCTGTTGGTAATTGTGGCGACAATCGTTTACTTCCGCCTGCCTGACGGAGACCAGACGTGATCCACAGTCCGTACGTTCGCTGGCTGGGAATGGCGGCATTGGCCGATTGGCTGATCACCCGCACGCTATCTCGCGCTGGCATTTTTATCCCCAAAACCCCGATATTCATCCGCATCTATCAGGCGTTGACGCAGGCAGGGCTGTTCGCCAGCACCCTGGGGGGGGTGCTGGCATTGGGGTTTGTAGGCGTGCTGGTCTGGAGGGGGTGGCAATTGCGGGGATGGCAGTTGCTGTCCGGGTTGTTGGCCCTGCTTGCCGGGCTGAGCATCCTTTTCCTGGTCATCCCCCCGGGAGGGTGGCCGTTGTTGCTGGCGCATCTGGCGTTGTTGGGAATTGTGGCCGGGCTTGGCGTGCGTGCTGTGAAAACCCATCCCGCGCTGAGCGTTCCGGTGCTGGCGTATTTGTTGGGCGGGCTGTACCAGACGCTTCCCGGCCTCTATGAGTTCGCCGGGTGGGTTGGCCCGCCTTCAGCTTCAACGGTATTGTTCAACGCGGGTGAATTGTTGGTGGTAGCAAGCGGGCTGGCGTTCTGGTGGATGTGGGGCCGGGGTGCCCCGGCAAGCGTCTGGGTTTGGGCAGCCGTGCCGGCAGTGTTGCTGTCGGGCCTGGTTTTGTCTGCGCCGTCGATGGCTGGGATCATGACGATCTGGTCCACCGGCCTGACGTTGTATCTGCCCTGGCCGGTTTATCTGCTCAGCCTGTGGCTGGTTGGCGTTACGGTAATTTATGCTTTTCGTAATGGAACTCCGGACATCGGCTGGGCGGTCTTGTTCATGATCGCTGGGGGATATGCCCCACAATTGAGCACGCAGATTTTTTACGGGTTGATCGGGTTGTGGCTGGTTGTGGGATTCCCTGGGTTTTCCCGCCCTTAACCAATCAGTGCATGGCTCAGGGCCGTTGGCCGAGATTCTTCGCTCCCCGTCCCCCGTCCCGATCTTGGGGCGACCGGCCGGTCGCCCCGACCTCCAAATAGCCCCGCGTTGTCCCGATATCCATCCAGCGCGTCGGATACCCAGGGTTCATTGACAGTACTTACGCAGTTGAGACCTCACAGGTCTACTACCACACGTTGCAGGAAGATTTTACCCAAAATAGATAGCATCCGGGCATCTCCATGCGCTTTGAGACCTGTGAGGTCTGGGTGCGACTTTTCCAGTGCGTAAGTCCTATCATTGACTCGCTAACCAGGCGGGCAGGCCGCCTCGCGACCCAGGTCTTCGATCCTGGCGGCGAAGAGCGGCTGGCCCTCAATGAAGACCATCACCACCCCGCGCTCCTTGAGGTAGCGGCCGGTG
>JALUWE010000436.1 GCA_027019845.1 Anaerolineales bacterium
GCGCTTCTTCCATCGCGAAGTTGCCGCCGCCGCGGGCCATAAAGGGAGCCGGGAAATTGCCGAAAACGTTGATGGACTGCACCGCTCCCAATTCGACTCCGGTCAGGGAAGCCAGGTGCTCGGCCTGTGTGCGTGCGTCCGCGACCGCTAACTCACGCGCCTGGGCCAGGGCGGCTTCCTTGTCGGCCACATCGAACTGGATGCCGTAGATGTTGTTGGCCCCGGCCTCGATGGCCGCGCTCAGCACATCTCCGAGCGCGTCCAGATCGCGGACCGTGACGAAGACGGTGTTGTCCACCGAATAGGTGACGCCGGCGCGTCGCCCCTCGAAGTCGTAATCTTCTATTGGGTACAGGTTGAAGTTGGTGGTGCTGATGTCTTCGGCTGCGATGCCCGCGGCCAGCAGCGCGTCGATCACGGCTTGCGCCTGTTCGTTATTGTCCGCCACGGCTTGGGCCGCGTCCTCGGCCTCGGTGCGCACCCCGATAGAGACGCGCGCCACGTCCGGGGTGAGCGTGACCTGCCCGCTTCCGGTGACATTGATCGTGCGCCGCGGCTCGCTTCCACTTTCCGCCGCGATTTGCGCCTGTGCCGCGGGGGTGGTGCAGGCGGCGATCAACACACCCGCCGCAAGCAGCAAAAGAATGAGGGGGAACATTTTGTTGCGCATAAGAACCTCCAAAGTTCGAGATGATAACCTGACGATGGGTTGGAACGATTCGTTCCCGGACCCGCAGCTCGACACCATCGGGTTTGACGCCGAAATAGGGGAAGGATACAATAGCGGGGAGGGGGGGCAGGGAGTAGGAAGCAGGAAGTAAGGAGCAAGGAGTAAGGAGTAAGGAGTAAGGAGTAAGGAGTAAGGAGTAAGGTAAGGACGTTCAACCAGCAAGCCGTCTCTCATGCCTCGTGACACTCTCCGCAACGTCAGCATCGTCGGGATCGGCCAGATTCCGGTGATGAAACAAAACCCCAAATCGCTGAAAGAGATGGGGGCCGAGGCCGCGCGGCTGGCCATGGAAGATGCCGGGGTGGAGCGCGTGGACGCGCTGTTCGTCGGCAACATGCTGGCGGACGAGTTGCAAAATCAGAAGCACATCGCCACCCTGATCGCCAGCCAGTGCGGCCTGCGCGGCATCGAAGCCCTGCAAGTGCGCGCGGCCACCGCCACCGGCGCGGCCGCGCTGCGCATGGCCTATTTCGCGGTCGCCAGCGGGGAGGCGCGCACCGCCATGGCCCTGGGCGTCGAAAAGATGAGCGGCGGCCTGGTCACGCCCGTGCTGGCCAAAGCCCTGGACGCGGAAACCGAAACCGAGGCCGGGGCCACCCTGCTCAGCCAGAACGCCCGGCTGATGAGCCTGTACATGCAGCGCTACGGCCTCAGCGCGGATGATTTCAACGCTTTTCCTCTGGTGGCGCACCGCAACGCGCGCCACAACCCCTACGCCCTGTTCCGGGACAAACGCGTCACTGGCCGCACGATCAAAAAATCGCGGGTCATTTTCCCGCCGTTGCGCCTGTACGATGCCTCCCCGGTGTGTGACGGCGCGGCCGCGGTGGTGCTCACCCGCAGCGGGGAGGCGCGCGCCTACACCGATCACCCCGTGCGGATGCTCAGCTCCAGCGTAGCCACCGACTGGTTCCGCATCGATGACCGCGCCGACCCG
>JALUWE010000437.1 GCA_027019845.1 Anaerolineales bacterium
CGGGCAAGGGCAGCTTTGGCATTGCCACCGACGGCGACGCAGACCGCATCGGCGCCATGGACGAGCGCGGCAACTTCGTGGACCCGCACAAGATCATGGCTCTCGCCCTGCGCCACCTGGTCGAAAAGCGCAACATGCAGGGAGACGTGATCCGCACCGTCTCCACCACCCGCATGTTAGACCGCCTGGCCGAACGCTACGGCCTGACCCTGCACGAGACCCCGGTCGGGTTCAATCACATCGCCAACCACATGCTGCACGACGACGTGCTGATCGGCGGCGAAGAGTCCGGCGGCATCTCGTTCAAGGGGCACCTGCCCGAGGGAGACGGGATTCTGATGGGGTTGCTGTTGATCGAAATCGTCGCCAGCGCAGGCGGGACGCTCTCCGAACTGGTGGACGATCTGCTCAAAGACGTCGGGCCTGCCTTTTACGCCCGCCGCGACCTGCGATTGAGCCGCCCCATCCAGAAGAAAGCCATGACCCAGTACCTGGCCGAGAACGCGCCAACCTCCATCGGCGGCGAATCCGTGGTGAAGGTGCAAACCACGGACGGCACAAAATTCATCCTGGCCGACGATTCCTGGCTGCTGATCCGGCCTTCCGGCACCGAGCCGGTGTTGCGGGTGTATGCCGAGGGCCGCAGCGAAGCGATGCGCGAGGCGTTGCTGGGCTATGGGGAAGAGGTGGCTGGGAGTGTGACGTAAAAACTCAGAGTATAATGGAGCCAGCAGCCAGAGCACTGACACGAGTACCCATCACCATGAGCAATCCGCTTCTTTTTGAAACGCCAAAAAAAATATTCCCTACCTATGATCAAAGTGCCGAAATCGTGCTCTTTCATGGCGACACGAACGATTTCATCGAAGAAATTCCCGACGAATCGGTCAAATTGATCATCACCTCACCGCCGTACAATCTGGGGAAAGCGTATGAAGACCGGGTTTCCATAGAAACCTATCTGAATGACCAGGCCAGCTTGATCGAAAAGCTCGTGCGGGTGTTACGTTCCGACGGCAGCATTTGCTGGCAGGTAGGAAATTTCGTCGAAAAAGGCGAAGTCTTTCCGCTAGATATTTATTACTATCCGATTTTCAAAGATTTAGGGCTGCGTTTGCGCAACAGAATCATCTGGCACTTTGGGCATGGACTGCACACATCCAAACGTTTTTCAGGGCGGTACGAAACCATTCTCTGGTTCACCAAAAGCGACGATTACACTTTCAACCTCGATCCGGTACGTGTGCCCTCGAAGTATCCTGGCAAACGCCACTACAAAGGGCCAAACAAGGGGAAACCTTCTGGAAACCCAAAAGGGAAAAACCCTTCGGACGTTTGGAGCGGGATCGCCAGGGAGTGGGAAGAAGCCTTTTGGGAAATTCCAAACGTCAAATCCAACCACCCGGAGAAAACCATTCATCCCTGTCAATTCCCCATCGAATTGGTGGAACGATGTGTGCTGGCGTTGACGAACGAAGGCGATTGGGTGTTTGATCCATATGCGGGGGTGGGATCGGCGCTGATCGCGGCCATCAAACGACAAAGACGGGCGATGGGGAGCGAGCAAAATGGCGATTATGTTGAAATCGCCCGGCAACGTATCGACGCGTATTTCAAGGGAACGTTGAAAATCAGACCGTTAGGCAAACCCGTTTACCAACCAACGGGCAAAGAAAAAGTCGCCCAAATACCACCCGAATGGAAAAATCATCAAAAGCGACTTTTGGAAGAGAAGGAGAATTATTCCGAATGAAGATAGGTGGCGTGTACTCCTTCAAGGATGGCAAAAATGTTCTGGAAAAACGGTTTGCGTCAGAACTCGAGGAGGTGTACGACGTCATTCGAGCAGTAGATGGGGCGGCGCATAAAACCAAGAGAAGCCAAGAGAAAACCATGCTCGGAAAAATGCTCTACCACCCCCGCTCCCTGAACAGAGCATTTGCCCGGGAGTTCGAGAAACGCGCTTGGAAAAAGTACAAGGTTCTCTGTGACTATCCCACCGAATACTATGTGGAAGGACATGCTCCAACGAACGATTTGCAGGGAGCGTATCGTGAAATGGATTTTGTCAAAAATAAAGTGGGGGTGGAAGTTCAGTTCGGGAAATATGCCTTCATGGTCTACAACGTTTGCGCCAAAATGACTATTTTTCACAACGAGGGGATCATCGACGTTGGTGTTGAAATCGTCCCTCTCAAAGAATTAGCCAGCGAAATGTCTACAGGGGTGTCTTATTTCGAGCAATTCGTGTGGGATTTAGAACACAGGGGTGTAGCGGATATCGATATTCCTGTATTGATATTGGGCGTCACGATCTAGCCGCCCCACAACCTCCGAACGTATGTTGTGGGGAAGAGGTGGCGAAAAACATTTCTGTGGAGAGAAAAGTATTAAGATCGTAGTTAACAGTAGAAACTGTGGATAAGTGGAAGAATTTCCTTGTCCGGCAGTTCTACCGCATATTTTGGGGCGCGTGTCTTGTGCAGGCGCATATCTGGGGCTGAGGGAGTGCTGACTGTCCCCAATGCGTTTGGGGATAAATCGGGAAAGAAAAACAATGGATTTTCCATCCCACATGTCTGCCAGAAATATGGACTGAACACGAACCAGCCCCCCACATCTGGGGGTGAAGAAAAAGGGATGACAGAACAAATAAGCGAAGTTTTCCCCATTAAGAACTGGTTTTCCACAGTTTCGGGCGAGTTATCCACATTTTGGACGTAATTCCGGCCCCTGGCGACCGGCTGCTCCGCTTGACAGAAAAAATCCATTGCACTATCATCGGCTTAGATAAAGGTCTAATGGTTCGCCGAACGCGGTGGACGTGTTTTCCAAAAACATTCGCCGTCACTCGTGTCATTCGATGCGAAAAAGCGATGCAAAATAAGGAGGCTCCATGCTCGACTTCACCCCCGTGCGCAACAAAGAGATCACCTACGCTGAGCTGTGTGAAGGTCTGACAGTGGACGACCTGCGCGGCTTGACCAACGAGATGATCGACCGGCAGCTCGCCTTGATCGCCGGATGTACCGACGATGACGTGGTTTTTGTCCCCGAAGACCCCGAGGCCCACGATGCCTATGCCGAGAACCCCGACGAAGAAGGCCTGGCCTGGACTCTGGGGCACGTGATCGTACACACCACCGCTTCCTCCGAGGAGTCCGCCTTCCTGGCCGCGGAGATGGCGCGGGGGGTGCCCTACGAACCGCGCCGCTCGCGCTGGGAAGTCCCCTGGCAGACGGTCAAAACCATCCAACAGTGCCGCCATCGCCTGGAGGAGAGCCGCCGGATGCGCCTGGCCAGCCTCGATATGTGGCCGGATACCCCCCACCTGGAGAACACCTATACCACCCGCCGGGGGACGGTTGTCAACCCCATCGTGCAATTCGTCTTTGGCCTCAGCCACGACGACAGCCACCTGGCACAGATCGAGAATATCGTCCGCCAGGCCAGACAGGCGCGCGAAATGGTCTCAGGATAATGCCATCCAACCAAAAGCCGGCCCTGCGCTGGGAATCCGGCACCGGCTACGACTTCTTCATCAGTTTACACGTGCTGCACAACCCCAGCCGCTTTGCGCTGCGCGGCGCGTGGGCAAAAGGGGTGCGTTCGCGCCTCCCCCCCACGGAGCGAGCCTTCTTCGAGCAAGCCACCCCTTTGTTTCTCGCCGCCCTCCCCTGGGTACATTCCCTGCCCGACCCCAAAGATGGGGAGACCGTTCTGGACGCTTACGCCCAAATGCCCCCCAACGAGCGGGTGCGGAGAATGCTGGGCCTGGCAGATATGGCGACCGAAGAGCGAAAGATAGTGCAACAGGTCGCGGCGCGCGGCGAGTGGGGAAAAGCGGACCGCGACCGGCTGCTGGCCGCCTGGCAGCGACGCGGCCACACCCGCAGAACCTCTGACGAGGCGGCAAAAATGCTCGAATTGTGGGCGCGCGCACCCGAATATGGCGAACGATCCCTGGAAGCTTTTCTGGCTTATTACCGGGTTTTCTTCGCGGAAGAAGAAGCGCGCATCCGCCCGGCCCTGGCGCACACCCTCCAACAGGCACAGGCACGCGCGCGGCACGTGCCCCTGCAAGACCTGCTGGAATCCCTGTCCGAGGGCATCCGCTTCGAGCGCACCCCGGAAACACCCGGCCTGGTCATGGTGCCCTCGTTTTGGATTTCCCCCTTGATCATCCTCTCCAAAATCAGCCCGGCGGAGTCGTTGTTCGTGTTCGGAGGGCGCCCGGCGGAGGCCTCGCTCGTGCCGGGGGAAGCGGTGCCGGACGCTCTCTACCGGGCACTCAAAGCCCTGGCAGACCCCACCCGCCTGCGCATCTTGCGCTACCTGGCAGAGAAACCGCAGACCCCCACGGAGTTGGCCTGCCGTCTTCGGCTGCGCGCCCCGACTGTGATCCACCACCTGAACACCCTGCGCCTGGCCGGGCTGGTGCATGTGACCGTCCAGCAGGGGGAAAGAGACAAACGCTACGCGGCGCGCACCCGTCAGGTCGCGGAGATGTACGCCCAACTGCGCCGCTATTTGAAAAATTCAGAAGATGATTGAAGACGAGGCCTCACCCCCCCACCGCAGATCACGCGCTCGCGGGAAGGCTTTCTTCAGCGGCATTTTGCTGTCCGCCGCGATTTTCATTTGCAGCCTGACCCCCACCGGCACGCCGGGGTCGCCATCGGATTCCCCTCCGCCATCGCTTCCCGCGCCGCCGCGCAACACATCGCCCACCCTCTCCCCCCCAACCGATTCCCCACCCGCTGCCTCCACCCCCACCCCGCCGCGCCCCTCCCGGTCTGCCGGGCTGGACAAATGGGATTTGTGGGCCAACGGCACGCAGCTGCGCGGGGCAAATCTCTACCAGCGCCGTGTCTACCCCGAACTGGACAACGGCTTTTTCGGCCCCGGCCCGGCCGGCCCGCCCGTCACCCAACAGGACATCGACAACCTGGCCGCGCTGGGCGCCAACTACGTCAACCTTTCTCACCCCGGCCTGTTCACCGAAAAACCGCCCTACCAGCCCGACCCCGCCATGCAGGCCAACCTGGACGCCCTGCTCGACATGATCGCCCAGGCCGATATGTTCGCGGTCATCAGCTTCCGCACCGGCCCGGGACGCTCTGAGTTCACCTTTTTCTGGGACGAAGCCGGCACCTGGTTCGACGAGAGCTACCTCAACAACTCGGTATGGGCCGACCAGCAGGCGCAGGACGCCTGGGCCGAGATGTGGGCCTACACCGCAGCGCAATACAAAGACAACCCCATCGTCGTGGGCTACGACCTGATGGTCGAACCCAACTCCAACGAAGTCGGCAGCTACCCCCTCGACGATCCGCTGGACATCTGGGACCCGGCCGCGTTTTACGACCAATACGGCGGCACACTCTACGACTGGAACCAGCTCTACCCCGACATCAGCGCCGCCATCCGCGCGGTGGATACCGAAACCCCCATCCTGATCGGCGGCATGGGCTATAGCGGGGTGGACTGGCTGCCCTATCTGGAACCCACCGGCGACCCGCGCACGGTGTACACCGTGCATTTCTACCAGCCGTTCAGCTACACCCACCAACTCTCCACCACCGTAGGCATCACCTACCCCGGCTTTTTCGACCTCGACTACGACGGCGCGGGGGAGGCGTTCGACCGGGCGTGGTTGGAGGGCCGCCTGGCAACGGTGGAGGCCTTTGTGCAGGCGTATGGCGTACCGGTGGCGGTCAACGAGTTCGGCCTGGTGCGCTGGGCGCCGGGCGCGGCGGCGTACCTGCACGACCTGATGGATTTGTTCGAGCTGCTCGGCCTCAACCACGCGGTGTGGGAATGGCAGCCTTCCTGGGAGCCGCTTCAGCTCATCGATCAATTCAACTTTCGCCGCGGCGCTGATCCTGAAAATCACCAGGATGTGGACAACGCGCTCCAGGACGCCATCGTGGCGTATTGGGCGCGCAATACGCTCTGGCCTTCGACGGCTGGCGCGTTTGCGCACGCTGTTTATTTGCCGGTGTCAGCGCGTTAGGGTATCCCCCACAGCACGAATCTGGTCGCCGACTTCCTGGGGGAGGCATCTCGCGGCGGCAGCTTCGAGCGGCAGCCACGTGTAGCGGTCGTGTTCTGCGCTGAGGGTTACGGAAGCGTCTGGCGCGGCCGCGGCCATGTAAACCCACCACGCTTCGGAGCCGCAATCCGTTCGTTGGGGGGGCAGCCGGAGGCCGGTTTCTTCGAGCAGTTCGCGCGCCGCGCATTTGTCCGGCGGTTCACCGGGGAGGCGTGCGCCGGAAGGGGGCGTCCAGGCCCACTCGCCTTCGTATTACTGGCCGGTTGTCATTCTTCGGGGCCGATGTGCGTCCCTTCGGGTAAGGCGGTGTTTTTCGGGATCACCACGATACCGTCGCGGACCGACCAGTTTTCGCCGTCCAGCTCTGTGCCGGGGGGGAAGGGGCGGATGACCACGTTGGGACCGAGGCGGGCGTTTTTGTCGATGATGGCGCCTTCGATTTTGCAGCCCGGCCCAATGCCGATGGGGATGTCGGAGTGTGGGGTGAGGGGGGGCGCGATGTAGTAGTCACCGCCCATGAGCACACTCTTGTTGATGCGCACGCCGGCTGCGATCTGGCTGCGCAGCCCGATGACCGAATCGCGGATGATGGCCTGGCCGATGCGGCAGCCGTCGGCCAGCAGCACGTTTTCCATGCTGGCGCCGTCGATGGTCGAGCCGGGCAGGAAGCGGGCGCGGGTGAAGATCGGGCCTCTCGGGTCGTGGAAGTCGAAGGGCGGGTTCGGTCTTGCCAGGCGCAGGTGGGTGTCGTAAAAGGAGCGGATCGTGCCGATGTCTTCCCAGTAGCCTTCGAAATCGTAGCCAAAAACTCGCCGCTCGCCGATGGCGCTGGGGATGACTTCCCCGCCGAAGTCGTCGTCGGTGCTGTTTTCCAGCACGTCGATCAGCACGTTGGTATCGAACATGTAGATGCCCATCGAGCCGAGGAAGGGGCGCTCGGGGTCGTCGCGGCTGACGAAGGTTTGCAGCACCGCGGGGTCCTGGGGTTTTTCGACGAAGTCGGTGATCGTGCCGCTGGCGGTGCGTTTCAGGATGCCGAAGCGAGGGGCTTCCTCTGCGGGAACAGGCTGCACCGCGACCGTGATTTCGGCGTGCTTTTCCCAGTGGAAGCGCGCCATCTGCGCGTAGTCCATGCGATAGAGGTGGTCTCCCGCCAACACGATGACATATTCGGCGCGGGTGGAGCGGATTTCGAGCAGTTGTTTGCGCACCGCATCCGCCGTTCCCTGGTACCAGTCGCTGCTGGTGGGGGTTTGTTCCGCGGCCCAAATCTGCACCCAGCCGCTGTGGAAGGGGTCGAAGTTGTAGGTGCGGGTGATGTGGCGGTGGAGGGAGACGGAATTGTATTGGGTGAGCACCGCTATGCGCGAGATGCCGGAGTTGATACAGTTGCTGATGGGCACGTCGATCAGGCGGTATTTGCCCGCGAAGGGCACGGCGGGTTTGGACCGGTCGCGGGTGAGGGGGTAGAGGCGTTTCCCTGCCCCGCCGCCCAGAATGACGCCGAGAATGCTGTTGATGTTCATGGGGAGGGTGGTTGGATGGTTTGCTGGTTACTGAGCACTGAAGAGACTGAAACGCTGAAGACGCTGAAACGCTGAGGGCGCTGAAGACGCTGAAACGCTGAGGACGCTGAAACGCTGAGGACGCTGAAGGTGCTGAGGACGCTGAAGACGCTGAAACGCTGAGGGCGCTGAAGGTGCTGAGGACGCTGAAGACGCTGAAACGCTGAGGACGCTGAAACGCTGAGGAC
>JALUWE010000438.1 GCA_027019845.1 Anaerolineales bacterium
AACTACGACCAATAAGACTACCGAAGGCACTGAACACTGCCCTATTGTACCGCCTGCGGAGCATGGGTCAATTGCTCTCCAGAAATTCGATCTCGTAGATGTGGACGTTGGCCGGTTCGGGGTCTTGTAGGTTTTCGATCTCCACCCGGAAGACCTGGGCGGTCACCGTCTGGCTGAAGTCCACCAGCACGAAGGGGGTTTGCACGGTGGCGCGCACGAAGCGGGTGATCTCGATGGGTTCTGCGCCCGGCTCGGGGGAGAGGTAGACGGTGACGCGGGCTTCGATGGCGCCGGTGGTGATGAACATGCCGTTGAGGCGGCGCGGTTCGGGCAGGGTGAACTCGAGCACTGCCGGGTTGGCCTCCGCGGTGCGGATCAGCGTATCCGCGTCCCCGTCGAAGATGTTGCCGATCTCGCCCATGTCCAGTTTGGAATGGCGCACGAGCAGAGGCTGCCCCTCGAACAGGGCTTCTCCTTCGACCAACGCGCGGCGATCTTCCCGTTCGGCTGCCAGGATTTCCTCGATGTCATCGGTGTATTGCAGGTGCAGGAAGTAGAACCCCGGCTGCCCGTTGGGGTAGGGGAGGGTGTCCAATTCTTCGATCCGGAATTTGCCGCTTTCACGCAGACGGTAATATTCGTCTATCGAGACCACGAAGAGCGTGTTGCCGGTCAGGGGGATGACCTCGTTCAGGTAGTCGTCGGGGCTTCTGATGGTGACGTCGAACGGCCTGGAGAGGAAGAAACGCGCCAGCACGTCCACGCCGTTGGCCCAATCGGAGGAGAGGATGATCTCCGCGTTGGGGTTGGCGTTCATGTAGGTTTCCAGCCGGGTCAACACCTGGGGCGCGCCATATTGCATCCCGTACATGCCGTAACTCGTGTTCCATGTAGGCCCGTTGGTGAGAGCGTCGTAGGACATCCCCACATTGACCGCGGCCAGCAGTGCGAAGGCGGCCCACGACCATTTTGCCCGGTCGAGCCAGCGCTGCTCCAGCCAGGACAGGGCTTTGGACACCCCCGCGGCGGCCAGCACCGCGGCCGGAACCACGAAGAACAGCACGCGCGTCACCCCGATATCGAACGCAGCCGCGCCCACGGGCGGGGTGAGCAGCCCGATCAACACGGTGCGCCAGGCCGGGTCGCGGTAGTTGCGGAGCGCAAAATACAGCCCCAGCAAGAAAAACGGCAGTGTCCCCAGCAAGATGTTCCCGTAGCCGGGCATCATGTGGCGGGGGTGTTCCCAGTTCCCGGGCCAATACCAGTAGACCGGACTCAGGCCGCGGGCGTATTCCAGCAGGTAGCGGGCCAGCTTTTGGGACAGCGGCAGGCTCTCCAGCCAGTACGAACCGGTTTCCGACAGGTTTTCACGGATGAAGTTGGGGTAGGAGAGGTAAAACCGCAGGTAAGGCAGCGCCAGCAGCACCAGCAGCCCTACCCCGCGCAGGCCGGTGTCGCGGTGCTTCCAGTGGTAGCGGAAATCGACGACCAGTAGAAGCAGCGCGGTGAACACCACCACCGCCTGGGCCGAGACGTAGGCGTAGAAGGCCAGCGCGGCGAATACCAATGCCAGGTACAGGTAACGCGGGGAACGGGTGCGGTAGAGCGTGTAGGCGTACAAAAATCCGGCGTAGAACGCGGTGGACAGCACGGTCTCGAACGC
>JALUWE010000439.1 GCA_027019845.1 Anaerolineales bacterium
GGCCGGGCGGGCCGTACATGATGGCTGTGCGCGGGGTACGCCCGGCTTTGGCGTGGCAGGCCAGATCGCTTTCGCCGATGTAGGCTTCGGTTTCTACGATGATGCCCGCCAGGCGAACGCCGTTTTGGATGCGCACCAACCGTTGGCCGAGCAATCCGCGCGCCACCAGCAAAGTGGGACGCGCAAAAAACGAACGCGGGAGACGATGATCGACCATGCAAAAAGGCTGGCTTCACGGCAGCGGCGCCACGTACACCTGATCCCCAACCGCCAGTAGCACGGTGCGGTTTGGGGTGAAGGCGAAAGCAGTCGCCGGGAGCGAGGCTGGCGGCCCGCTCAAGACTTGCGGGCGGTATTGCCGCTGGAAGGTCAAACGCAGGCTGAAGTGGTAAATGGCCTGCTGAAACGGCTCGAAAAGATAGATCGACGGGTCGGGCGGAGGGGTGAACGCGATCTGGGTGAACTGCGTATCCGCAAAGACCGGGGCGTTTTGTCGCCCAACGCGCGTATCGGTAAAGATGGCCGGATCCGTGCATTGCGTTCGCAGGTCGCCAAAGCCGAAGTTGCAAATGGTGATACGCCCGTCTTCGTGGAGCAGAAAAAGCTCGCCATTGTCCACAGCCAGGTCGATCACGTCCTGCATGGATGGCACTTCTTCATCGAAGAAAAGGCGAGGACGATCCACGAAGGTGTAGTCCTCCCCTGTGTACATCCACACCGCGTTGGTGGTTGGGTCGAGCACGTACAGGTTGCCACTGTCCAGAGCAAAAGCGATGGGATCGCCCCAGTTGCTGTCGGGCGGGACCAGCGGTTGGGTGAGTACGGGTTTGTCCACCCGGCAATAGACCAGGATGCCGTTGGAATCCATGGCGATCACCGCGGCGTCCAGATCGTTGTTTTTTGGCAGCGGTGCCAGATCGATCATCGCCCCCACGATGTAAGCGCCGTAGGAGCCAGGCGTGCAGAGAAAATCCGGGTCGAGTTCGTAACCGCGGCCGCTGAGCCAGCCGCGCACAATGTTGCCGCCGTTGGCATTGAGCAGATAAATTTCATCATCCGTGGCGGCCATGCGCTTGATAACGAAGGTATCGGCCAGGTTGCCTTGTAAGGCGGGCTGAAACGTGAGCCGTTCGACGCCATCCAATTGGTCCAGCCGGGTCTGGGCGCGCACGCGCAATGCCTGGGTTTCTTCAGTGGTCTGATACGCTTCGGCCTGATCCACGTAGAAGAGCACGGCCTCCCAGGCGGTGCGCACCTCTTGCGGGTCGGTTTTGCCTTCCGCGTTGGTCTGTGCGGCTTCAGCAAGCTGGACGTACTGGTAGTATTGCCCCAATCGCCCGCGGCGCAGGTACACCAGGCTGGCGATGGTGACCAGGATGAGCGGCACGGCCACCGCGATGAAAGCCATGACGTTACTGGGGATGGTGAACAACTCGGTGCCGGGCAGCAGGCGGGTAAGCGTGGAACGGGTGGTGTACCACAAAGCGCGCAGCGCGTTTTGGAAGGCGCGCCCAACAGCTAGCAGTGCAGGCCCGAGGACGGGTTTTCGCCGGGAGGCAGCCGCGGCTTCCGGTGGCGAAGGATCGACAGGGGGGCTTTCGGGCGGCGGCTCGTCCGGGGGAGAGGCAGGTTGAATGGGGGCGGGTGGCTGGGGTTCGGTGACCACCGCTGCTTGCGATTCGCCAGGCGGGGCGTCTGCCTCCGTCACCAACGATTTTATTTGTGGTCGCCGTTCCTGAATTTCGGTTGCAACTCGCGGAGTGACGGTAGATTGTTGCCTCCGGCCAGGCTTTATCAAACGGAATTCACCTTTACCGGGCTGTGCCTGGATGAGCAGGGCCTGCACATCCTCCCCCGCAGCCCCGAGCAGACCGTGGTAGATGCCCGTCAGGTTGCGCGCGTGGGCTTTTTGCAAGGCTTCCGGCGTCCAGCTTGGCGGCGGGCTGGGCGTGATGACGATCAGATCGCCCTGTTCGGGGTTCAGCGGGGTGACTTGCATGGCCGCGGAGCGTCCCAGCCCCAATCCATGCCCCGCAGAGGGGGACTGGTGCAAATGTTCGCTCCGCTCCTGCTGTACGACGAACACATGGGTGGGGCCGCAACGGGCCAGATATAGCCTCCCGTGCCGGTAGACAGCCATGACCAGCAGGCCGGTGGCTTGCAAACCCTTTTGCGCACCCTTGCGGTTGCGGTCGAGCAGGAAAAGATTGAGGGAATCCACCGCGGCTCGCAACGCGCTGGTCACCGCACCTGGGGTGTGGTAATAGGTTTCCGAGACGCGCTGGAGCAGCTTCTCCAGGCCATCCGCCGGGAACGTGGCAGTGCCGGTAAAGGATAGAAAGATCAGCAACTGCTCGTTACGCCGCTGGCGGGCTGCACGCCGCGGGGGGGAGGCGAGTCTGAAACCGGGCAGGCCGGGCTGTTTTTCTCCACGCCGCCGGTGGATGGGAAGGGTGAGCAGGTCCAAAGCCATTGGGGAAAATTATACCCGCGGATTGCCCTGTTCTCGAAGACGTTTTGCTCTTTCCTCTCCGACCACTGCCCGGTGTTGGCCCGGTTGGTTCCGGTATTTTAGCCGCTCCGTACACGCACCACCCCATCCGCAAACTGCACCCGCAGCGTGTCCCCCTCCCGCTGGCAGGCAGCCCCCAGTTCGACGCCTTCAGCGTATTCCAGGGCCTCCCACACCGCCGCGGCTTCCCGTGAGCCGGGGAGTTGTAGCCGGAAAGGCCGCCATTCGTTGGCCCCCCGTATGAAGTTGAAGGCCCGCCGCGCGCGCCAGGTGGTGGGGATTTCCAGGTCGCGGGGTGTAGGCCTGGGGTGGTAGCTGGCGTTTTCGGCGGGCTGGGGCCGGCGCGGGATGTTTTCGGGGGAGCGCAGGGCCTGGATCAGCAGCCGCGCGCCGGCCTGCGCGGTCAGCGTGTCCGCTTCAGGGCCGGTGATCCCGTCCGGGAAGGGCACTTCGGCCTGGGCCGCGATGTCGCCCGTGTCCGCGCCCGCGTCCATGAAGTGCAGGGTGACGCCGGTGCGGGTTTCTCCCGCCCGAAACTGCCAGAAGAGCGGGTACGGGCCGCGGTAGGCGGGCAGCAACGAGGGGTGCAGGTTCAGGCAGCCCAGCCGGGGGAGCGCCAGCCAGCTCGCGGGCAGCAACCGCGGGAAGCAGGCCGTCACGATCACATCCGGGTTCAGCGAACGCAGAGCAGGCCGCGCGGCAGGGTGCGCCAGCGCGCCGATCTCCAGAATGGGGAGTTCGTGTTGGGCGGCCAGTTGGAACAACGAACGTCCCACCGGCGGAAACGACACCCAGCGCGGGGCGTGTTGCCGGTCGGGCCGCGGGGTCACCAGCCCAACCAGGGGAACGCCCGCCGCGATCAACGCCTCCAACACCACGCGGGAGAAAACGCCGTTGACCCCCAGAAACAGAACGCGAGGACTGGCGGCTGTGTGCCGGTTTTTGGATGTCATGGATACATTTGCAGCCGGACAGTTTAGGGGTATACTTTACCACAACATCGATTCCGTATCCCTGGAGATTTTTATGCCCCGTATGGTGAAATGTGTCAAACTTGGAAAAGAGTTGCCCGGCCTGGACGCTCCGCCCGTGGCTGGTGAGCTTGGCAAGCGCATTTACGAGAACGTATCGCAGCAAGCCTGGAATTTGTGGAAAGAGCACCGCATTTTGCTGATCAACCACTACGGTCTGACCATGTACGATCCGCGCGCCCAGGATTTTTTGCGCCAGCAAATGGAGGAGTTCTTCTTTGGCGAGGGCGCGCAGGTGCCGGAAGGCTGGACCCCGCCCGCGCAGGGGGGCAAAGGCGGTGCAAAAGGCGGCGGTGGCAAGGGCGCACCAGCCCCGCAGCAAAAGTAAACCGCCTTCTAAACCGCATTTCCTGACTCCGGTGTCCGATCCTGACATTTTGCTGTTGTCCTGCTACGAGCTGGGACACCAACCGCTCAGCCTTGCCTGGCCCCTGGCCGTTTTGCGCAAGAGCGGCTATGCCCCCGCGGGGGTAGACCTGTCCGTGCAGCCTTTTCCCGAACGTCTGGCGCGCGGCGCGCGGTTGGTGGCCATTGCCGTGCCTATGCACACGGCCATGCACCTGGGCGTGCAGGCAGCCCGGCTGGTACGCCGCCACAATCCGCAAGCACACATCACTTTCTACGGCCTGTATGCCTGGCTCAACCGCCATTACCTGCTGGAAAACCGCATCGCGGACTCGATCCTGGCAGGGGAATACGAAAAGCCACTGCTCTCCCTGGCGCAGACCCTGACCACAGGGCAGCCGCCCCCTCCCATCGCGGGGCTGGTCACCCGCGGGCACCCCGCCCCTCCCCACCTGAAGCGCGTCCGGCTGCCCGTGCCCGAACGGCAGGGGCTGCCCCCATTGGCGCGTTACGCGCGCTACCGGCACGGCGGCCACACCCACCTGGCCGGGTATAGCGAAACCACGCGCGGCTGCCTGCACACCTGCCGCCACTGCCCGGTGGTGCCGGTGTACCGCGGGCGTTTCTTCGCCGTGCCGCTGGAGACCGTGCTGGCCGATGTGCGCCAGCAGGTGGCGCAGGGCGCGCGGCACATCACCTTCGGCGATCCCGACTTTCTCAACGGGCCTACCCATGCCTTGCGCGTGGCCCGCGGGCTGCACGCCGAATTCCCACACCTGACCTTCGACTTCACCGCCAAAGTGGAGCACCTGCTGCGCTACCGCCATCTGCTGCCCGAACTGCGAGAATGCGGCGCGACCTTCGTGGTCTCGGCCTTCGAGAGCCTGAGCGATGCGGTGCTCACCCGCCTGCGCAAAGGCCACCGCGCCGCGCAGCTGGACGAGGTGCTGCACGTGCTGTCCCGCGCCGGCTTGCACGTGCAACCCACCTGGCTGCCGTTCACCCCCTGGAGCAGGCTGCAAGACTATCTCGAGTTGCTGGGCTGGATTCGGGAGCGCGGCCTGATCGCCCATACCCCCGCGGTACAGCTTTCCATCCGGCTGCTGGTGCCGCCGGGTAGCGCGCTGCTGGACGACCCGGAAACAGCCGCGTTCTTCGGCCCGCTCGCGCCCCAATCGTTCACCCACCCCTGGCAGCACCCCGACCCGCGCATGGACGCGTTGCAAAAACAAGTCGCTCAGATCGTGGAGCGCAGCCGCGGGGACGATCCCTACGCGCTGTTCTCCCGCATCGAGACCGCGGCACACCGCGCCGCGGGCAACACCCCTCCGCGCGCGGTTACGTCTGCCCGCGGCGCGGCACCCCCGCGGCTGACCGAAGACTGGTTCTGTTGAGCGGAACCGACCGGCGACCAGGTTGGCCGCCTGACCTCCCCCCAAAAGTAACCCCTCATTTACAGGTGTAACGCCAACTGGGGCAAGATTTCGATCTCCAGCCGGGCGTGTGCTTTTCTCAGCGCGTTTTCCACTGCCTCCGGCGCCTCCCCGCGGGCGAAGATGAAGCCCAGATAGCTGTTCCCCTCCGGAAGGGCCAGAATGGGGCGGTGGAGCGGGGCGGTGATTTCGACCTCCTCGATCAGCGGAACATTCATGGCTGCTTCCAGCCCCTCCACCCCTGCCAGGATGCCGCTTTCCGGGATGGGGATCATCATCACCCCGGAGGCCGCGGGCAGGCCGGATTCTGCCGGGGGCAGCCCAAAGGCCTGGCGCAGGATCAGCTCTTCGAGCGACGCCCCGGCCTCGAAGCGCAGCGCTTTCGAGCACTTGCCGCCAATCGAGCGGGCGGCCATCTCGATCATCACCGGCTGCCCCTGGTGGACGCGCAGTTCCGCGTGTACCGGCCCCTGGCGCAGACCCAGCGCGGCCGCGGCCTGCTGCGCGGTGCGCACGATCTCTTCCTGTACACCGGCGGGCAGCCGCGAGGGGGTCACGTAAATGGTTTCCTCGAAGTAGGGGCCGTCGAGCGGGTCGGGTTTGTCGAACAAGGCCAGCGGGTGCAACGCGCCATCGTGCAGCAACCCCTCCAGCGCGACCTCGACGCCGGGAACATAGTCCTCCACCAAAAATTCGTCGCAGCCCTCGTTTTCCACGATGCGCTTGAGTTGCAGCCAGCGGTGCAGGAACTCCAGCGGATGATCGACGCGCATCACGCCCCGGCTGCCGGAGAGCACGGTGGGTTTGATCACGCAGGGGTAGGACACCTCGTCGGCGATGATTTCGGGGTCGTCGGAAAAAGTGAAGTGCCGGAAACGCGGGGAAGGCACGCCAGCCTGGGCGAACTTCCGGCGCATGATGTGTTTGTCGCGCGCGGCCAGCGCGGCCTCGGGCGCGTTGTGGGGCAGCCCCAGCCGTTCGCAAGCCGCGGCCGCGATCAGGGTGCCCGAATCGTCCAGGCCGACGATGGCGCCGACGGGATGCTCTTGCGCGTAGGCCTCGATCAGGGCAGCCGAACGCGGCACGTCGCGGTAGTCGATGGGCAGCCGGACGTTGGCTTTGTCGAGCATGGGGGGCGGCACGTCCTCCCCGCGCACCACCGGGATACCCAGTTTGCGGGCTGCTGCCTCGAAGGCTTGTGCCCGGTAGGTGAAGGCAGAAGCGAGCAGAACGAGTTGTTTTTGCATCGCGGGAGATTGTAGCACGAAATCCGGCAGCCGCGTTACCTTTCCCGGAACAGCCGTCTGACCTCCATGCCGTTGAGGATGACATACGGCGCGTAGGCCGCGGAGGTAGACACCGCCGCGCCCACCGCGCCCCAGCGCGGGATCAGCACCAGGTTCAGCCCCACGGTGGCGATCATGGTGAACAAAAAATTGACCGCCCGCCGGGTGGCGCGGCCCTGGTAGTCCAACAGCGCGTTGAAGAACATGTTGAAGGTGGTCAGCACGATCCAAACCGTCAGGATTTGCAGCGGCAGCGCGGCCGCGCGGTAGTCCTGCCCGAACAGCAGCGGCATGAAGACCGGGGACAGCATGATCAGCACGCCCCCCAACGGCAGGAACACCAGCGCGTTGAGCCGTAAAATGCGGACGAATTTGCGCCGCATCTCCTCGCGGTTCTCCGCATTCATGCGCGCGAACACCGGCATGGTACCCATCGAGAGCGCCAGCGCGAGCTGCGGCAGTTTGTTCGCCAGTTGTTTGCCCGCTGCAAACAGCCCCACCTGATAATCCGTCGAAAGCAGGCCCAACATCAGCGTATCCACCTCGGTCAGGATCAAGAAGCCGATGCTGATCAAGAACAGCGGCAGGCTGTAACGAAAGATGCGCGCCATGAAGTTCGGTTCAGCTTGACGAGGGCGCGTATCGCTGCGGAGCGGGGCTGTGGTGTTCCCCGCTACCTCGAGGCTGGAGCCATCCGGGTTGGCCTGTGCCCCCCCTCCCAGGCGGTAAAACCGCGCCCAGAACACGAACCCCACCCCGCAGGCGATCAGCACCGCCAGCCAGTAGGCCAGCACCACGCCGCGCAACCCCAACGCCAGCTCCAGGAACAGCACCGACAGCCCGATCTTCAGCCCGAACTCGAACAGGTTGACGATGAAGTGGTACTTCAGCCGGTGCAGGCCGGTGAAGACCTGCTTCAGGTATTCCACCATTCCCATCAGGAACACCAGCGGCGCGGCGAACAGGAACAGCGCGCTCAACTCCGGACGTCCGATCAGCGCGGCCAGCGGCCTGTGCCACAAAATGAACGCGGTGGTAAACCCCGCGCTGATTGCCAGACGCAGTGACAGCGAGGCGCGCAGCACCGCGGACAACTGGCGCGAACCGTTGTAACGCGCCACGAAGGCGCGCGTCGCGTTGTTCAGCCCCAAATATGACAGCAAGAACACAATGGTCAGATTCGAGAGCAAAAACGAC
>JALUWE010000440.1 GCA_027019845.1 Anaerolineales bacterium
CACCCAACCCCCCGCGCCCCAGGCAACTCCCACCAAAGAAAAGAAACAAGACGACGATGAGGAGGATGAGAAACCTCCTCCTCCTCCTCCCTCTCCCCCAGCCGCAACAGACACACCAGACCCGGGAAGACCTTGATGCCCAGCTACTGACAGTACTTACGCAGTTGAGACCTCACAGGTCTACCACACGATGCAGAAAGATTTTACCCAACATCGATGGCAGCCGGGCATCTCTATGCGCTTTGAGACCTGTGAGGTCTGGGTGCCACTTTTCAAGTGCGTAAGTCCTACCACTGAAATACATCTGAAACATCGTTTCCTTCCTATGCAAGAGGCGTTCTTATGAAAAACAGGATGTTTGCCCTGTCGCTTGTTTTCGTACTCTCCTTTTTCCTGCTGTTGAGCCTTTGGGCGGTGCGCAGCACAGCCGCTCCCACCACCACCATCACCGTCGACAGCCCGCTGGACACCATCGCCGCGGACGGCGTGTGTACCTTGCGCGAGGCCCTCCAGGCGGCCAACACCGATAGCGCGGTAAACGAATGCCCGGCTGGCAGCGGCACGGATACCATCGGGTTTGCGCCCGGTGTTAACCTCATCGTGCTCAGCAGCACCGGTATGCTGATCAGCGACTCCGTCAACATTACGGCAGACAGCCTTTCGCCGGTGCAGATCGACGGCTCCGGCATTGGCGAGCGAATCTTCACCATCGAACCGGGCGTGAGCGCAACCCTTTCCGGCCTCGTGATTCGCGACGGCGCGGCCGGCGGCATCGCCAACGGGGGTTCGCTCAATCTGAACGACTGTACCCTGCGCAATAACCAGAGCAGCGACAACGGCGGCGCGATAGCCAACAACGGCAGCCTGCAAATTACCAACTGCCGCATCGAGGACAACCAGGCCCTCACAGGCGGTGGCGTCTACAACAGCAGTGGCGCGGTCCTCACCATCACACAAAGCAGCCTGTACAGCAACACAGCCATCCTGAACGGCGGCGGGATCAGCGCTGGCGGCAATGTGACCATCGACGCCAGCGCGATCTACAGCAACACAGCCGGGATGAACGGTGGCGGCCTGGCCATCACCGCCACCACCCGGATCACCCTGACCAACAGCACCCTCAGCGGCAACAGCGCCGCCGCGGCCGGTGGCGGCTTCTACCAGAACGGCGGCGCGTCCGCCATCCTCCATGCCACCATCGCCAATAACCTGTCTGACGCCGACAACAACGGCAGCCTGAGCGATGGCGGAGGTGGCATCAAAATCATCACCGGCACGCTGGCCTTGCGGAACACCATCCTTGCCGCCAACCGGGACAACAGCCCCGCACAACACCCCGACTGCTCCGGCAGCCTGATCTCCTTGGATTACAACCTGTTCGGCAACACCACCGGCTGCAACACCACTTTTCAAAGCAACGATTTGACCGGCCAATCGCCCCAACTGCTCGCACTGGGAGACAACGGTGGCCCCACCTGGACGCACGCGCTGGCCCCCAACAGCCCGGCCCGCAACCACATCCCGCCGGCCGCCTGCCCCCTCCCCACGGACCAGCGCGGCTACCTGCGCCCGGAAGAAAGCGGTTGCGAGATCGGAGCCTACGAATACAACGCACAACCCCCTCCCACCGACACCCCCACCCCCACGCCCACCTCTA
>JALUWE010000441.1 GCA_027019845.1 Anaerolineales bacterium
GCGGCGCTTCGACCCGGATGGGTTTTGGACAGGCGATTGAAGCATAGCGGGTAAAATCCTAAAATCTCACATCTCTGCCATAGAATTGTTTTGATTCACCAGGGCGGATTTGGTAAAATGAACATTCCTTAGGAATTTGCATTTCCCCTGCACGCCAATAGCCAATACCCCCCTGGGGTCCAACGCATTATGATAAGCACCAAAACCGCCCCCACATCGATTGGAGAGACCTCTTTACAAGACCGGATCAGCACGGCTCTGGTCTTTCTGTACCAGTTGGTTGCGCTGATCGCGCTGGCGATCATGCCTTTGCTGGCCGTTTCCTGGCTGCGCACGCCCTTTATTGGCGTGCTGCTCGAGCACACCATGGTCACCAACGGCATTGGCCCCCGGGCAGCGCACACCTGGAACGGGTACGATCAGGGATTGGGCGAATTCGGCAACCAGCTTATCGCCATTGGCAATAAACCGGTGCGAAATGCGCAAGAGTTGAAGGCCGAGCTGAATCGCTACTCGGTGGGGGATGATGTAGAACTCACCTTTCTGAAGCTGGAAAACAACGAACTCATAGAAGTTCAGGTGAGGTTACAAAAATATCCGTTGGCCGATCAGATGTCTTTGTTTTATATTCCATACCTGATCGGGCTTTTTTACTTAGGTTGCAGCCTGTGGGTTTTCAGCCTGCGCCGCAATGATGTCGCCGGCCGGGCTTTCGTGGTGTTTGCGACTTCGGTTGGCCTCGCTATCGGCACGTTGTTCGACCTCTACACCGGGCACCGAATGACGTATTTGTGGAGCGCATCGCTTCCGTTGGGGGGCGGGGGGCTATTTATCATGGCGTTGACTTTTCCCGAGACCGTAGACCTGGTCAGAAAGCAGCCATATTTGCGTTGGCTGCCCCTGATTCCGGCCGGGGTCCTCATTCTGCTGGCGATTCCTACGCTGTACAATATGAACGAGCCTACCGCTTATGTCAGCGCCTGGCGGTATTCCTACGTGTTCAACGGGTTGGCAGCATTTGCATTTTTCGGGTGGACCACTTTCCGTTATTTCACTACCCAATCTCCGATCACTCGTGAACAATCTCGCATTATTCTTTTGGGATCGGTGGTGGGTTTCGCCCCTCTGGGAAGCTGGATGATCCTGTCGCCAATTTTTCAGCTCACTTTCAGCCCCTTGTTGCTGGTGCCCATGATCGCCTTTCCCATTGCGACAGCCTATGCCATTTTACGCTACCGCCTTCTGGACACGGATTATTTTCTCAGCCGGGCAGTGCTGTACGCCATTCTCGCCACCTTGTCTGCTGCGGTTTACCTTTTGCTGTCCTGGGGTGCCAGCCTGATACTGGGCAGAGTGTTACCGGCCAACAATCCATTGTTGGTGGGGCTGATGGTATTCATCCTGGTTGCCGCGTTCAATCCCGTGCGGCAACTTTTGCAATCCCGCATCGATGCACTCTTCTTTCGGGGGCAGGCCATCTACCAGGAACGGTTGCAATCTTTCAGCCATGCACTGACGCGCACAATCGATCTGTCCGAAATCATCCAACTGTTAAGGGACAGTATCGAACAAAATATCGGCCCTAACCGAACGCACATCTTTCTTCACGATCCCTTGACCGATCAATACACGGCTACCGCGGGGAAAGACGGAAAACCAAGCACGGATATTCGCTTTTCTGCCAATAGCGCGCTGGCGCTGGCTTTGTCTCAAGAGGCCAACCCGATCTTTTTGGGTGATTCGGAACGTCTGCCTGCCCATCTCGTTCCTGATCGTGCCCGGCTGGCAATCCTGGGCGCGCAGTTATTCGTCGCCTTGCCCGGCCAACACCAGCTCACCGGCTGGCTGGCATTGGGGCCGCGAAAATCGGGCGAACCCTACACCCGGAGAGACCTGGCTTTCATCGTTTCCCTCAGCCAGCAAGCCGCGCTGGCCATCGAACGCGCTCAGGTGGTCATCGATTTGGAGCGCCGGGTGCATGAAATGAACGTTTTGGGCCGCGTCGCCCAGGGGGTCAACGTGACCATCAATTTCGATGACATCCTGGAATTGATTTACGCGCAAACCAATCAAGTGCTACGCGCCCAGCATTTCCGCATCACGCTCTATAATGACATCACGCGCACTTTTTATCACGTCTTCTATCTGGAAAACGACGAGCGATTGCCGGAACACGAAAATCGCTCCATCCCCGATGGATTGGGTTTGGAACAAGAAGTGGTTCGCTCCCAGCGCGCCATCATCACGGACGACTACGTTCGGGAGTGCCGCCATCGCAGCTATATCCCTGCTATGCAAGGGGTTTATGCCTGGATGGGTGTGCCGCTCAACACCGGAAACGAAACCATTGGCGCGATCAGCATTGGGAGTAGCGATCCGGCGGTGACATACACCCGCGGGCAACAAAACATCCTGCAAGCCATCGCGGACCAGGCCGCCGGCGCGATTGTCAAAACACAATTGCTCCAAGAATCCGAACGCCGCGCCCGCCAATTGGAGATCCTCAACCAGGTCAGCCGCAGCCTGACCTCGACACTGGACATCGATTTGCTTTTGAATCAGATCTTGGAAAGCGCAGTAGGCATTCTCAACTGCGAGGCGGGCAGCCTCTTATTAATCGATGAGGAGACCGACGAACTGGTATTTCGGGTTACGGTTGGCCCGGTAGCCGAGGACCTGACCGGGACCCGCCTTCCCCGCGGGGCCGGGTTGGTTGGCAAAGCGGTGGAAACGCGCCAGCCCATCATCGACAACAATGTTCACCAAAGCAAAGATTGGTTCGAGAAAACCGATCAAGAAACCGGCTTCATCACCCGCTCTCTGATGGTCGTCCCCATGCAGATTCGCGACGAGGTGATCGGGGTTGTCGAGGTGCTCAACAAAAAAGACGGCACGCCGTTTACCCCCGATGACCAGCAGCTGCTTTCGGCTTTCACCGCTCAGGCAGCCGTTTCGCTTCAAAACGCGCGTCTGTTTACGATGACTGATCAGGCGCTGGCCGCCCGCGTGGAAGAGCTGTCCGTCATGCAGCGCATTGATCGAGAACTCAACGCCAGCCTGGATTTGCACCGGGCCATGCGCATCACCCTGGATTGGTCGATGCGCCAATCTGGCGCCGAGGCGGGGTTGGTTGCCATCACCGAGGAGGAGGGTAACCTGCGCGTCATGGCCTACGAGGGGTATGAGATGGATTTCGAAGATCCGCAAAACATCCAGAAAATCTCGCAGCTACCCGCCATACAGAAAACCCTCGAAAGCTCGATTGCCTATCGAACGGATAACGGCGATGCCAGCGGCATTTCATCACTGCTGCCCGCCGCGCAAGGGCAACTTGTGGTCCCCATTCGACGCGAAAACAAAACCATTGGCATCGTCTTTTTGGAAAGCACACAGGCCGACGTCTTCGATGAGGAAACCACTGCCTTCCTCACCCGCTTGAGCGATCACGCAGCGATTGCCATCTCGAATGCTCAGCTTTACAGCGCGGTGGAAGCCGCCAACCTCGCTAAAAGCGACTTCATCTCCTTTGTCTCTCACGAGCTCAAGACACCGATGACATCCATCCGGGGTTTCACCGATTTGTTGGCCGCCGGTGCGGTTGGGCCGGTGAACGAAGCCCAGGCCGGATTTTTAGCCACCATTCGGTCGAACGTCAACCGTATGGCCTCGCTGGTCACAGACCTGGCGGATATTTCCCGCATCGAAGCCGGGAGGTTGCGCCTGGATTTCGGCGCGGTGTCCATTTCAGAGGTGATCGATGAGGTGGTGCGCTCTGTCAAAGCCCAAATCGACAAAAAGGGCCAAAAACTGGTGGTGGAAATCCCCGATGATTTGCCCGCAGTCTGGGGCGACCAGACCCGTCTGGTTCAGATTTTGTTGAATCTGGTCAGCAACGCAAACAAGTACACGCCCAACAACGGCACGATCACCATTCAAGCCAAACGAACGCAAGATGGGGAGGATGCCGCCGCTCCCGAGGTGGTTCAAATCGCTGTAAAAGATACGGGCATCGGTATCCGCCCGGAAGACCAAAAGAAAATCTTTACCAAGTTTTTCCGCTCGGATGACCCCAAGGCGCGCGAAGCATCTGGCACCGGGCTGGGCTTAAATATCACCAAAAACTTGGTCGAACTGCAACAAGGGCGTATCTGGTTCGAAAGCGAATATCGCAAAGGTACGACTTTTTACTTTACCATCCCTGTAGCCGAGACAGGATAATTCATTCTTTGTTCCGACGAGAAAAACAATGCCACTGGTCGCTGCGATTGGACAATCTTTTGCTTTAGACGGTCGAGAAGCCTGTATTCAGGCGATTGACCAGGCGTTGCAGAAAATCGGCCAGACGGAACGCGTTTCGGCTGCTTTCCTTTTTGTTTCCAAAGAACATCAGGCGGGGGACATTCTCAACGGAGCCGCGGCAAAGCTGCGCAACGTGCCTTTGTTTGGCTTCAGCACCGAGGGACAAATCACCCCGGAGGGACAACAGCAGCGCTCGGTAGTTGTCGCGCTCCTTGCAGGCCCAGACGTTCAGGCACATGCCGGCTGGTGGCCTGATTTTGCCCAAAACAGCAAAGCCGCTATCCAGAACATGGTGGAAGAACTGGAACCTGTTTTATTAGGTGCCCAGGGAGAGAGAACGGCCCTGGTGGTGGGGGAGGGCGTTTCAGGAGACGGATACCAACTCTGCCACGGCCTTCCTGCGGGCGAATACACGCTTGGCGGCGCTCTGACGGGCGGCCACTCGCGTCAGATGCGCGCCATTCAGATCGGGGGCAACCAGGCCGGGGAGGGCGGCCTGGCAGCAGCAGTTCTTTCTGGAAATATCCGGGTTGGTGTTGGCGTAGCACATGGCTGGCACCCTGTGGGTAAATATTTCACGCTCTCTCGAGTAGAAGGGGTGTGGGTGCGCAGCCTGAATGATATTCCGGCGGCAGAAACCTATGCGCAAATATTTGGGCGTCACTCCAGAGACTGGATTTTTCCCCCTCTGAATGAGTTGATACGCCTGTACCCTCTTGGGATCGAACAAAACCATGCCTCGCCATTACTCGTTCGCTCGCCCTTACAGGTGGAGGTGGACGGTAGCTTTCGGATGAGCGCGCCTGTTCCTGAGGGAAAGACAGCACATTTGCTGGTGGGAAGCACAACTGCTTGTGTTCAGGCAGCTCGCCAGGCAAGCAGGGAGGCGCTAAGAGCCGTGGGAGAAGCCCGGCCTGTGTTGGCCATTGTGATTGCAGATATTGCGTGGCAAATGCTCTTCGAGGCGCAGCGCGGAAAAGACATCAGGGCGGTACGGGAAATTTTAGGGGCGGATATTCCTATTGCCGGGGGCTACACAATCGGACAAATAGCGGTCGATCAGGAAAATCGACCAACGTTGCTCAATCAGCACATCGAGGTCATCCTGTTTGGAGAACCGGAGAAGAAATGACCTCTGCTGTGAATCAGGGCGTGCTGGCGTAAGCATCCTGTCCGGCTGGGCAGTGATACGAGCGTATTGCCGGTTCAAAAAAAGCGTGGCTGTCTGAGACAGCCACGCTTTTCGCGTGCATTACGACGGGTTCGAGCCGTGGGGATTATCCGCAGCCCTCACCGTAGTCGAATTCTTCGATGTTCCACATCTCGCTGTTCGCGGTCGGGTCCATGATGAAGTTGCACATATCGGGGCGGGTGGCTGCCAGCTTGAGACGCAGGTAGAGCGGCACAATGGGCAGGTCCTCCGCGAAGATTTCCTGAGCGCGCAGGTGGTTCTCATCGTAGGCCGGTTGGCCGGGCAACGATTGGACCGCCGCGTTACAGACGGCATCGTATTCGGGGTTGCTGTAGCCGGGGTTGTTCCAACCGCCCCAACCGAACGGGAAGGCGGGATCGGCGGGGTCCTTGTCCGGATTCAGCGCGGCCAGCCAGGGCACGTCACCCAGGGTTGCCTCGGGTTCGCCGGGGATGGCTTCGGTGATCCACAGGTCGCACGGAGGCGCAACGCCGGTCAGCCAGGCGAACTGGCCGATGTCGAAGCGGCGGCCAAAGAGCGGGCCGTCGGGGCCGTCGGCGAAGTATTCACCCGGGCTCCAGTACTCGAGCAGTGCTTCGACACCGCATTCAGCCAATGTCTGCGCCATCAACTGGGTGGCCTGCTGCCGCTGGGTAGCGGTAGTGGTCCAGTAGTTGAAGGACAGGCGGGTGCCGGCGGGGATCTGCGGGTTGTCACCTGCGTAGACGCGTATACCGTCTTCACCCATCACCCAGCCAGCCTCTTCGAGCAAAGCAGAGCCAGCTTCAACATCGAAGGGGTAACTGGTGACATCCGGGTTGAAGAGCGGGTGCTGTGGCGGCAGGTAGGTGTCCAGCACAACGGATTGGCCGAACATGACCGTATCCACCACGGCCTGGCGGTCCATGCACATGGCGATGGCGCGGCGGACGCGCACGTCGCTGAAGAAGTCGGGGCGGTCGCCGGGCTGCCAGCCGTCGTCGTAGCTAACCGGGTTGATGCCGAAGTCGGCGTGTTCGAAGATGGTGCCGGTGACGAAGGTGGCATTGATCTGGCCAGCGGCCTGCAGCTCGAGCAGCAGTTCGCTCTGATCGTCCAGTTGGGAGGTCTGGTCTACGATGTCGCACTCGCCGGACAGAATCTTGGCGATGTTGGCGTTGGAGTTCTCGCCCACAAAGCGATACACCACGGTGTCGAACTTGGGCAGGCCCTCATCCGCGCGGAAGTAGTTCTCGTTCTTGGTCATGCGGATGTTGTCGCCCACGACCCATTCTTCGATCACGTACGGGCCCCAGCCCATGGGGGTGGTGCGGGATTCTTCGGCCTCGAGCAGTTCAGCAGCGGTGAACTGGCCCCAAACGTGCTCGGGGAAGGGGGTCCACATGTTGGTGAAGTACTCGGAGTCCATGTAGCCGGGCAGGCCGGTCCACTGCAGGGTGACATCGTCCAGAGCTTCGTAGGAGGCGGTGCGGTCGATGGTGAACTTACCTGCTGGGGTATCCGGATCGGCAGCCAGGTTGAAGCTGTAGATCGAGTCCTGAGCGGTCAGCGGGGTGCCGTCGGACCACATCAGGCCGGGCAGCAGTTTGAAGGTTACGGCCAGCTGGTCCATCATGACCGCGCCGTCGCCTTCAGCGTATTCCACTGCGCAGTCGGCGCTGTTGCAGCCGCTGGGGCGGTACACCACGCCCGGTTCCAGGGTGGCGGGGGAGCCGCTGTCGTCCACAATGGCATCGCCAGGCTGAACTTCCACGGCCTGAATGACTGCGTCGCCGTCGGCCAGGCTGGGGATTTTCTCGATGATGACGGCCTGGTAGTCAAAGGAGCGGCCATCGATCGGGCCATCGTAAACCGCCTCGAGCACGCTGCTGGCAGCCAGCATCGAGCCGCCGTAGGGGTACAGCGTTTCGGGTTCCTGGCCCATGCAGATCACCAGGGTGCGCGGCCCGGCAGGCTCTTCCGGTACAGGCTCGGGGGTGGCGGTCACAACGATTTCGACCGTTTCGCCCTCGACGACTTCGGTCACGACAACCGTCTCCACCACAGTCTGAACCTCGGGAGTGGGCTGCGCTGCTGGCTGACAGGCTGCCAACACAAAGCTGGCCACCACGAGCAAGCCAAAAGCGAACACTAATTTTTTGCTTCGAAACATAATCGTTTCTCCTCCAATTTGGAAACATTAGATAGTGAGAAAAGAGACTTGGCAGCATCTGACCGCTGCGAGGAATTCATTCGTATCGCTTGCAGGCATCACCTCCTTTGGACAAACATAAAATGTATACC
>JALUWE010000442.1 GCA_027019845.1 Anaerolineales bacterium
AGGGGGGATGGGGATAGGGAGGGGGGATGGGGATAGGGAGGGGGATGGGGATGGGGAGGGGGGATAGGGATAGGGAGGGGGAGGGGGATAGGGATAGGGATAGGGAGGGGGGTGCATCCTGAGCGGAAGGGGAGCGGAGCGAGCCTGTAGTCGAAGGGGTGGGGAATTGTGAATTGTGAACGGTTAATTGTGAATTGGGGATTACATCCTGAGCGGAGAGTGGACGGAGTTCGTACCGAACTGCGTTCACTCGAAGTCGAAGGATAGGGGGGGGAGGTGGGGAGTTAGAGGTTGAATCCCAACACCCGCTCGCCGGTTGGGGCCTGGCTGCCGCCCCAGGGTTCGATGGTGATGCCGAAGGCCGAGAATTCCTGGATGGGGCGCGGCGAGTCGATGGTTACGCGGGTGTGCCCGTTCTGATCTACGGAGAAGATGGCGCCGCTGATGCGTTGGCCGTTTGCATCGATCAGCCAGAGCTGGTACTGCCGGTCTGGTTCGAGAGGCGGCAGCCCGTTGACCTGTAAGGTGGCCTGCCCGCTTTCGTCTACCAGGATCAGGCCGGTGGCTTCGGGCGCGGCATCCGTCCCAACCAGGGTGTATTGGGTGTGCTGTGCGGGCGCGGCGGCCTGTCGAAAGAGCAGCCCCCCGGTGACGACGGCCAGCACCAGCAGCAGCGCAGCCCACCCCAGGCGGGGTGCGGCGAAGGCGCGTTGCAGCCTCTCGCGCAGGGTGGGGGAGGCTGTTCGGGACGCGGCCGGCGGCTGGATGCGGGAGATGAGTTCCCGTTTGAGAGCCGGTCCCGGATCGGCATCCGGCGCGGCCAGCGGCAGGTGATCGGAAATGCTCAAATAGACGTGCAGCTCCGCCTGGCAGATTTCGCAGGTGGGCAAATGTCGTTCGACCTGGCGTTTTTCTTCGGGTTCGAGTGCATCCAGAGCATAGGCCGGGAGCAATTCGAGAATGGGTGTGTGGTTGGGGTGGGTGCTCATCACAAACTCTCTATTTGATGATACGCAGGCGGGGCGGTTCTGGACGTGTTGGAATCCTGTTCGTCGATCAAAAGCTGGCGTAGTTTCTGCATTCCGGCACGGATGCGGCCTTTGACCGTTCCCAGGGGTTGGCCGAGAACTTCGGCGATCTCGCGGTGGGTGTACCCTTTGAAATATGCCAGCGCCAGGGCTTCGCGCTGGGGGGCGGGCAGCGCGGCCAACGCGGCGCGCACGCGTTGCTTTTGCATCTCCAGCGCGGCCGCGTGTTCGGGTGAGTTGTCGCTCTTCAATTGTTCGGGGTGTACCTCTGCCCAACTGAGGCTGTGTTTTTCCGGGCGCACGTTTTCCCGGCGCAGCGCGTCAATAGCCCGGTTGCGCGCCATGCGCGTCAGCCAGGTGTTGACGCTGGCGCGCTCGGTGCGGTAGGTGTGTGCCTTCTGCCATACGCGCGTGAACACGTCGAGCGTGATCTCCTCCGCGGTCTGGCGGTCGCCCACCACATGCAACGCCAGGCTGAATACCAGGCGGTGGTAACGGTCGTACAACTCGCCGAGCGCGTCCTGATCGCGTTGGATGATTTTTTCGATCAGGCGTTTGTCGGATAGGGAATCGGGCATGAGGTCGAGTCCATTCAAAAATGCTGTGCTGGAGGTATTGTACCTGAT
>JALUWE010000443.1 GCA_027019845.1 Anaerolineales bacterium
GGAAAAACCAGAACCAATTTTATTGGAGCAGATTTTCAACCAGATCGCCACTTTGGGCTGTATTCATGCTGTTAATGTACACCCTTCACCGCCTTGATTGGCGAAGGTATTGGTGATCGTGGTGGGAATCTGGATGGTTCCCAATCTGGCAGCGATGTATCATCTGGCCAGAGGGGGGCAATGTGAAGACCCGGGCAGATTGAGCGGGGCATTCAGGTGGTAAAAAAAGCCCTGGAAATTAGCCCGGAAAGAAAGCACGCCCTTTGTTGCCAGGGAACATCTACATAGCGCAACAAGATTTTGCGGAAGCGGAGAAGTATTATTTGAAAGTTCAGGAGCTGGATCCGGAAGACAAGGCCGCGGCGCAGGCGCTGGAGAAGTTGGAGCAGGTTAATCATAGGACTTACGCTCTTGAAAAGTCGCACCCAGACCTCACAGGTCTCAAAGCGCATGGAGATGCCCGGATGCAATCTATTTTGGGTCAAATCTTCTTGCATCGTGTGGTAGCAGACCTGTGAGGTCTCAGCGATGCGAACGGCGATGGCTTCCGCAACCTGAACGACAGCGAAGACCTGTTCCTGATCCGGCCCGATGGCAGCGGAGAACAACGGCTCGACCTGAACCGCAAGCACGTTTTCTCTCCCTCCTGGTCCTCCGACGGCCCGCAAATCCTGGTGGCCGTCAACCTTCCCAGCGGACGCAACGAAATCTGGACCTTCGCCCTGGCAACCGGCGAACTGCAACGCCTGACCGGCCCGGGCGCGTATTACCATGCGGAGTTTGCGAAATGATCTGGGTTGTTCCTTTGCGTTCTTCGCACCTACGGCGGTTCCACTTATATCCGAACAGCGCAAATAAAAGAAATGCGGGGTAAATGATAATTATAGTATGTAGAAACAGCCGCAATTCATTGCAATAACGGAGTAACCCACATTCCGCTTCCTGAAGGACCCGCTCTTCTTCGCCGACAGCCTGTTCCTGAAGAAGCCGGGCCGCATTATGGCCCTAATCATGGTCATGGTGCTGGCCCTGCTGGTCTACTTGTGGGCGGAGCGCAAACTGCGCCAGCAGTTGGCCGAGAGCGGAGAGACGGTGCTCAACCAGGTTGGAAAGCCCACCCAGACCCCGACGATGCGGCGGAAAATAAAGATTGAGGAGGTGCTAAATGAAATGATAGCTTTTCATCACATACCGTATTAGACAACAAGCAGGAGGTAAACTATGAAAAGGCGATATTTGGCCATAACTGGAGCAATGCTTGCTCTGCTGGCGATCATTGTCGGCACCCCTCGGTTTTCCCAAGCCACCGGCATGGGGAGTTACACAGTCTTTCTTCCCCTGGCGCAGAAATCTTACATACCCACCGGCACATTGACCATATGTATGGGACAGGAACCTGAGACGCTTTATCCTTACGGCGGTGCCATGCTAGCAATGTCTAGTGTGCTGGAAGCGGTGTACGATGGCCCCATTGACAACCGTTCTTTCGACTACCAACCGGTCATTCTGGAAAAGATCCCTTCGCTGGCCGATGGGGATGCCGTGACGGAGACAGTTTCTATTGCACCCGGTGACTCCATCGTGGATGCCACTGGCAATGTCACCACTTTGCAAGATGGAGTGTTGTACCTGCCCAGCGGGTGTTTGAGTTCGGATTGTGCGCAGGTATATTCCAGCACCATGGGGAATGTGCTCATGGATGCCATGGTAGTCACCTTCAAGCTATTACCCAGCCTGAAGTGGTCCGATGGACAACCGTTGACTGCTGCCGACTCTGTGTACTCTTTCAACCTGGCCGCAGACCCGGATACCCCCAGCAGCAAATTCACAATCGAACGGACGGCTTCCTATCTTGCCTTGGACGATCTGACAGTGCAATGGCGGGGGCTGCCGGGGTATGTGGATGCCACCTACTTCCTCAACTTTTGGACCCCCTACCCTGCTCATATATGGGGCAACTACACGGCCGCGCAGTTGCTCACAGCACCGATTTCAGCGGAAAAACCCCTGGGCTGGGGGCCGTACATCATTCAGGAATGGGTGAAGGGAGACCGCATCACTATGACCTACAATCCCTACTATTTCCGACGAGACGAACACCTGCCGCGCTTCGCCCAAGTGATTTATCGTTTCGTGGGGCAGGATTCCAACGTCAATCTGAACAGTATTTTAAGCGGCGAGTGTGATATTCTGGATCAAACGACCTATATGGATGACTTGATGGATACCCTCGTCGCCTTAGATGCCGGAGACACCCTGCGGCTGTTGACAACCACAAGCACCGTGTTCGAGCATCTGGATATTGGCATCCAGCCCGTAAGTTACGACGATGGCTGGCAGGCAGGCGACCGCCCGGATTTCTTCAGTGATGTTCGGGTGAGGCAAGCCATCGCCTACTGCCTGGATCGACAGGCTGTCGTCGACACTGTGATGTACGGGCGCTCAAAGGTAATAGACTCATACACTCCGCCCGAACATCCTCTCTACAATCCCAATGCTCCCCAATACGATTTCGATGTATCCACCGGAGTGACGTTGCTGGAAGCTGCCGGATGGGTAGACGACGACAACGACCCGGCTACCCCTCGTGTCTACCAGGGAAGCAATCCGAACATTCCACAAGGCACCAATCTGGAGTTCAACTACTGGACAACCAATTCCACCCAGCGCCAGCAAGCAAGCCAGATTTTGCAACAATCCCTGGCACAGTGCGGTATCAAGGTCAATCTAGAGTATTGGAATCCGGGGGATTTCTTCGCGGATGGGCCTACAGGACCAATTTTTGGAAGACAGTTCGACCTGGTACAATTTGCCTGGTTGATCGGTGTGGAACCGCCATGTGATCTATGGATCACAGATGCTGTTCCCGGCCCCCCAGGAGACACGTGGACATCGATCTTGACCGGGGAAAGCGGTCTGACTTTCCCCTATGGCTGGGGAGGGTGGAACAATACCGGTTATCATAACCCGGCCTACGATGCTGCCTGTAAACAAGGATTGGCATCTTTGCCCGGACAAAGCACGTACATCACAGCTTACCAGGAAGCACAGCGCATTTTTGCCGAAGACTTGCCGGTCATTCCGCTGTACTTACGCATCAAGATAGCGGTGACGGGTACGGACATTACCGGGATGCAACTGGACCCGACGGCAAATTCAGAGTTTTGGAACATTGAAGCGTTTGATCGGACACCATAATAGAAATTGAGGGCAGTCCAGAGCCAAGACCGAACAGGATGGGAAGGAAAACAGCTCTGGACTGCCCGCTCGTAGGAGAAATGGCAGATAACATGGTAAACAACGCAGATTCCACAAACGGGAGGCGGTAGGGCATTTGCCAGGGAACAGACAAAGACAAATGGAGAATACAACATGCACCTACAACTGCAAAACAAAGTCGCGCTGGTGACCGCGGCATCGAAGGGGTTGGGCAAAGCCGCCGCGCTTCAGTTTGCCCGCGAGGGCGCGCGGGTGGCAATGTGCGCCCGCAGCGAAGCCCTGGAGCAAGCCGCGCAGCAGATTCGCGAGGAAACCGGCGCGGACGTGCTGGCTGTCCGCGCCGACGTCACCCGCCAGGAAGACATCGACCGGCTGGTGCGCGCCACCCTCGACGAATTCGGCCAGATCGACATCCTGATCGTCAACTGCGGCGGCCCGCCCCCAGGCGGTTTCCTCGATCTCACCCCCGCGGACTGGGAGGCGGCCTGCCATCTTACCCTGATGAGCGCGGTGCGGCTGTGTTACGCGGTCGTCCCCCACATGCTGGAACGCGGGCAGGGCAGCATCGTCACCACCCAGTCCTACTCGGTCAAACAGCCCATCGACCACCTGATCCTCTCCAACTCGCTGCGCATGGCCGTCATCGGGCTGATGAAATCGCTGGCCAATGAACTGGGGCCCAAAGGCATCCGCGTCAACTCGATCAACCCGGCCTGGACGTGGACCGAACGGGTGCAGCAACTGATGACGGACCGGGCTGCCCGCTCCGGTTTGTCTGTCGAAGAGGAGGCCGCCAAAGTCACCACCGCGGTGCCGTTGGGTCGCATGGGTACGGTGGAAGAGTTCGGCAAGGCCATCGCCTGGCTGGCCTCTCCGGCAGCTTCCTTCATCCACGGCCACGCGCTGATGTTCGACGGCGGCGCGACCAAAGCGGCTTTATGAACATCGCGGTTTTCGGCACCGGCGGGGTGGGCGGTTATTTCGGCGGGCTGCTCGCCCACGCCGGGCATGAGGTCACTTTTATCGCGCGGGGCGCGCACCTGGCAGCCATCCGCCAGCGCGGCCTGCGGGTGCTCAGCGTCAACGGCGATGCTAGAGCGGCAGGGTCAGGCTTTCGAGATCGCGCGGGTAGTAGGTCAGCACTTCGGTTCCCCCTTCGGTGATCAGCACGGTGTCGGAGTGGCGGAAACCGCCCAGGTCGGGCGCGTATAAGCCGGGTTCGACCGTAAACACCATGCCGGGGAGAATTTTGGTGGTGTCCCCAAGGTCCAGAAACGGCCCCTCGTGGTAGCGAAGGCCAATGGCGTGGCCGGTGTGGTGCTTCCAATAGGGCATCAGGTCGTGTTTCTGGTAATAGGCGCGCACCGCGCGGTCTACCTCCGCGCAGGGGATGCCGGGCTGCAAGGCCTGGATAGCCAGCTCTTGCAGGGCGAGCATGTGGTCGAACATGCGCTTTTGTGCGTCGCTTGGGGGGCCGATGATCATGGTGCGCTCCAGTTCGGAGTTGTAGCCCCACACGTCCGCGGAGGCCCCCGTCACCAGCACGTCGCCAGGCCGGAAGGTGATGTTGTTCGCCAGCGCGTGCGGGATGGCCGCGTTGCGCCCGATCTGGCCGCGGTACCCGGTGTGGACGCCGCTGAAGTAGGGGCTGAGGCCGCGGTAAACCGGGCCGATGGCGTCCAGCATGGCGCGGGTGGCCTCCTGGCTGGCGCGCTGGCTGACCTCCGTCTCGGTCAACCCAACGCGGGTATAGCGTTGCAGCAGGGTGTGCGCCAGATTCCCCCATTTGACGCTCTCGCGGATCAGGGCGATCTCCCCCGGGGACTTGATCATCATCTGGTCCTCGATGAAATCCGCGATGGTGCGCGGGCGTGTGCCGGTCAGTTCGCTCAGGCTGGGGCCGCGGTAGCCGAAAATCCAGGGGTAGCCGTCCGTATCGCACCCGAACGTGTTGCCCAGCACGGTCATCGGCTGGGTACCGCCGGTGATGCCCATATCGATCAACAGCTTGCGCAGCGCGCCCATCGGATGCAGGCTGTCCGGGTATTCGGAATAATGCGCCACCCGCGCCACCACCGCGTTGGCCCGCGCGTGTTCCAGTTCCAGCCGGGGGACGAACAACGCGCTTTCGCCTTCTGCGTTCATCACGAACGCGATTGGCCGCTCGGTGGGGATGAAGGCGAAGCCGGTGTAATACAGGATGTAGTCCCGGTCGAACAGCACCACGCCGGTCAACCGTTTGCTGCGCAGGAAATGCAGCAGCTTCTCTGTACGGGCTTTGTGTTCGTGGTTGGAAATGGCGAGAGAAGTTTGCATGAGAGAGTCTGGAGCTTGCAACGATGACGGGGGATGGATGACGGGGGACGGGGCCTTTCAGCCTTGCCCGTGTGGGGGAGATGGCTTCGCTCTGCCGCCGGTGGCTGGAAACCACCAGCTGGGTGGGTACAGAATAATTGTATCCATTTTCCACCCAAACGCCAGTGGAAAGCGGTAAATGTTTCCCGGCCTGCCACCCTTTCTTCTCAAACTGGGTATAATTCCCGCCAGCCTGCCATGACCCGGTTACCGGTTTACCCAATCCTCATCCTTCGACTACGAGCGAACGGAGTTCGGTACGAACTCTCCCCGCCCTCCGCTCAGGATACAATTACCCAATTACCCAATACCCAACTCAAGCTCCCAACTCGAACGCCATGTCCGAAAACAACTACCCCCAACCCTCCCGCGTGCTGGTCATCTCCGCGCACCCCGACGACCCGGACTTCGGGGCCGCCGGCACCGTGGCCTGCTGGGCCAGACAGGGCGCGCACATCGTCTACTGTATCGTCACCGACGGCAGCAAAGGCTCCAGCGAACCCGACATGACCAGCGAGGAGCTGGTGCGCATCCGCGAGGCCGAACAGCGCGCCGCGGCGCGTGTGCTGGGCGTGGCCGAGGTGGTCTTCCTGGGCTACGAAGACGGCCGCGTCGCCAACACCGTGGCGCTGCGCCGCGATCTGGTGCGCCAGATCCGCCTGCACCGCCCCGAGGTGCTGATCACCCACGACCCCACCGCGCGCATCCTCCACAACCAGTACCTCAACCATCCCGATCACCGCGCGGTGGGCGACGCCGCGCTGGACGCAGTCTTCCCCCTGGCCCGCGACCGCCTCAACTTCCCCGAACACGAAGCCGAAGGGTTACAGCCTCACAAAGTGCTCGACCTGTTCCTCACCCCCACCGACCAACCCAACCTGGTGGTGGACATCACCGCGGTCATGGATTTGAAAATCGAGGCCCTCCAAAAACACACATCCCAAATCGGCGACCCCGAAGCGCTGGCAAAACGGCTGCGCGAGCGCGCTGCCTCCTACGCAGCCGGCACCTCTTTCCAGTATGCCGAACGTTTCCGCCGTGTCCAACTGCAACGATGAGCCGGAGCACTGAAGACACTGAGGACACTGAACACTGAAAACTGACCACTGAATACTGAACACCACACCCGCACATCGCACCCCGTACCCGCACCCCCATGCGCCTCAACGTCCTCCTCGGCTTTGCCCCCACCCCCACCGAACTGGCCACACTGCAACAACACCTGCACCCGGACATCCAGCTTTACACAGACGAGAACCCGCCCCCTCCCGGAGAAGCGGACTGGCTCGTCAAAGGCCGTCCCGCCCACGCGCAGATCGAATTGCACCCCGGTTTACGCGGCTTGATCGTCCCCTGGGCCGGGCTGCCGGGGAGCACGCGTGAATTGATGCGCGAGTACCCGCACATCAGCGTACACAACCTGCACCACAACGCGACCCAAACCGCGGAACTGGGCGCTGCACTGCTGCTGGCCGCAGCCAAATTCCTGGTGCCGGTCGATCAGGCGCTCAGAAACGACGACTGGCGGCCACGCTACCAGCCCCCGCGCGCCCAACGGCTGGCCGGAAAAACCGCGCTGATCCTCGGCTTCGGCCACATCGGCCAGCGCCTGGCACGGATATGCAACGCGCTGGATATGTGCGTGATCGCCACCCGCAGGCAGCCCGAAAAACCCCTTCTGTTCCCACTGGAGGCCGAAATCCACCCGCCGGAAGCCCTGCACAGGCTGCTGCCGCGCGCCAACGCCCTGCTGATCACCCTGCCCCTGACCGAACATACCCGCAATTTGATCCGGGAGATGGAGCTTGCGCTGCTGCCGGACAACGCGCTGCTGGTCAACATCGCCCGCGGCCCGATCGTGGACGAAGCCGCGCTGTATTACGCCCTGCGCGAGGGACGCCTGGCTGCCGCGGGGATGGACGTGTGGTGGAACTACCCCCAGGACGAAGAGTCCCGGCAGGACACCGCGCCTTCCAGCTACCCGTTCCGCGAGCTGGACAACGTGGTGATGAGTCCTCACCGCGGGGGCAGCGTGATCGAGGACGAGCAGCAACGCATGGTCGCGCTGGCGGAACTGCTCAACGCCGCGGCCCGCGGGGAGGAAATTCCCAACCGCGTCGATCTGGAGGCCGGGTATTAGGTGCGTAAGCCCCCTGTCATTCTGAGGGAGCGCAGCGACCGA
>JALUWE010000444.1 GCA_027019845.1 Anaerolineales bacterium
AGTCTGCGGTCAGGTACCCCCTGCGGGCGTATGCCTCGAAATTAGCGTGTTGCACGAACAAATCAGCGCGGCAACAAAACGTGCAGGTCAGGATGAAGTTGTCGAACAGCAGAGGTTCGTATACCTCGCCCTGGGGCATCTCCCGGCCCAGCGCGGCCCAATGGCTGGGTTGCTCGCGGTCAGGGTACAAAAAATCCACATCGCTGTACACCGCGCCGATGGTGGGGTTGGCGAGCAGAAAGGCCACGTTTGCGGCTACTTTGTCGGGCTTGTAGTAGTCGTCGGATTCGAGGATGGCGACGAAATCACCACGGATGTGGTTTTTCAGTTCGTTCAGGGTGGGAATCAGCCCCAGATTGCGGCTGTGGCGTTTCAAAATCAGACGGGTGAATGCCTGGTGCAAGCGTTCCCGGTAGCTGCACAGCCTGTCCCAGGTGGCATCCGTGGAGGCGTCGTCAATGATGATCAGTTCGATGTTGGGGTAGGTTTGCGCCAGCAGACCGCCCACGTAATTGTCCAGGTAGCGGGCGTGGTTGTAGGCGGGTGTCAGGATGGAGACCAGCGGAGTCATTCCTCGTCGTCCAGTGACGAAATCTGCCAGCCGGTGCGCCAGTAAAAGTGCCCCCAGGTCTTGGGCACCTGGTTACCCCAATCGAACGGGTCCGCGGGCAGGATGTCCAGCGCAAAGGCTTTGGAGAACCAGGTGTAGTCGCGGTGCCGGTTGCCAAACCAGACCGAGACGAAATATAGCCCACTGTTGAGTGGAATTTCGCCCAGATCGCAGTGGATGCGCCAGCGTTGGGCCTCGCCGCGGCCGTGTATCTTTTGGAATTTGCTGCTGGTGCCCACCACCGGATTGTCCAGCGCGTCGAACAGGATGAGGCCCGCGGTGACCTCGCGTACCGGCTGCGGGCAGATGATCTCGAAGTCGAAGCGGACGGGATGCCCACAGGTGAACTGAATTTCGCGGCTGTCGCGCAGCAGGCGAAACCCGCTCCCTTCGGCGTCTTCGACCACCACCGCGCGGTTGGTTTCCGGGCGGCGGGTGGTGTACCGGGCGATCACGTCCAGGATTTCTCCCTGATAGGCCACACGCCCCCGCTCGAGCAGCATCCCCCACTGGCACAGGCTGCCCACGGCCCCCATGTTATGACTCACAAACAGCACCGTCCTCCCCTCGCGGGCCACCTCCCCCATCTTGCCCAGGCACTTCTTCTGAAAATCCGCGTCTCCCACGGCCAGCACTTCATCGATCAGCAAAATCTCCGGCTCCAGGTGTGCGGCGACGGAGAAGGCCAGGCGGACGCGCATCCCGCTGGAGTAGCGTTTGACCGGGGTGTCGATGAATTTTTCCACGCCGGAGAAGTCCACGATTTCGTCGAATTTACGGTCGATCTCGGCTTTGGTCATGCCCAAAATCGTGCCGTTGAGGTAGATGTTCTCCCGTCCGGTGAGTTCGGGGTGGAAGCCGGTGCCCACTTCGAGCAGGCTGGAGACGCGACCGCGCAGCTCCACGCGGCCGCGGGTGGGGTAGGTGATGCGCGATAGAATTTTGAGCAGCGTGCTCTTCCCCGCGCCGTTGCGCCCGATGATGCCGACCACTTCGCCGCGCTCGACTTCGAAGGAAACATCCTTGAGTGCCCAGATAACATCATCGCCGCTGGCACGGGGAACGCTGGCAGGTTGGAAGGTTGGCACGTTGTCGTCGAAGCGCGTCAGGCGGCGCAGGTTGCGCAGATTGCGGAGGGGGTGTGTGAGCAGGTCGCCGAGCGCGCCGGCCAGGGTGTCGTGGGTTTTTTCCCGCCGGCCGATGCGGTAGCGTTTGCTCAGGTTTTGGACGCGGATGGCTGTGTTTTTTTGCATTTTTGCACCGAATGTCAACCGAAGTGCAACAGAATCGCCAGCTCAAGGCCTGTGGCAGTCAGATAATTCAGTGCCTGTGCTACGAAGGATTTCAACCACCACGTTTCATCCTTTTGCGTTCTAAACCTCATCCCCAAAAACCCATTCGTGCTATCCGGTGCCACTACCTCACACCACATCCGCAAAGATTCTTTCCATCCGGCGGAAATACAGCAAGCCGCTGACCACCAGCGCGGCCGCGACCACACCGCCCACCCCCAGCAAGTCCCACGGCATGGGGTTGGTGCCCAACAGCGCGGAGCGAAAGCCCTCGATCACCCCGGCCATCGGGAACAGGCCGTAGAGCAGCCGGAAACGCGGCGGCACGCTGCTGGCCGGGTACACCACCGGCGCGGCGTACATCAACAATTGCACCCCAAACGACATGGCGTACTTGACATCGCGGTACTGCACTGCCAGCGCGGTCAGCCACATGCCCATCCCGGCTGCGGTCAGCATCATCAACAGCACCAGCAGCGGCAGGGCCAGCCCCCAAACCGTTGGCGCAATGCCATACCACAGCATCAACCCGAACAGGATCAACAGCGCGATGCCAAAATCCAATAGCTTGGCCAGCACGGGCGCCAGCGGGATCACCAAACGCGGAAAATACACCTTCGTGATCATGTTCGATGAGGCGATCAGGCTGCCGGTCGCGGCGGTCAACGCGTTGGCGAAATACGTCCACGGCACCAGCGCGGTGTAGCTGAAAATCGCGTAGGGCACACCGTCGGAGCTGACCCGTGCCAGCCCCCCGAACACCACGGTGAACACAATCATGCTGAACACCGGCTGGATCACAGCCCAGCCCACCCCCAGCACGGATTGGGCGTAGCGCGTCTTCACGTCCCGCCAGACCAGGAAGAAGAACAAATCCCGGTAACGCCACAACTCTTCCCAATCGATCAGCTGCCAGCCCCGGGGCGGTTCGATGACCAGCGTATGCTCGTTCGTAGTGGTTGGCTTCACAGTCATCCCATTTTCAACAGGCACGCTCCGCCCTTCCGACATGCCCAGGCCGTCGGCAAGCAAGAGGCCCCAAAGGTTTGAGTTTTGAGTTTGAAGACCAACTCAAAACTTAAACTTTCAACTTTCGCTACCGCTTTTTCTTACGCTTGATGCGCTCGATCTGGCCGGACTTCAGTTCCACCGGCACCTGCCGGGAGCCGATGAACTCGAGCAGCACGCGCACGCGCTCGTGGTCCGGCAAACGGGTGTCGAAAATGGCTTCGTAACCGGCAAAAGGCCCGGATTGGATGCGCACCGGATCGCCCGGCTTGAGGCCGTCGAACACCTCACCGCCGGCCGCGGCAATGGCCTCCACTTTGGCGCGAATCGCGTGAATCAGATTTTCGGGCACGTAGGCCGGCTCCCCCCCGAACATCACCAGCCCCACCGCGTGCGGCATCCACTGAAAGGTCGAGATACCGGTCTCCTCCAGGTTGACGCGCACGAACATATAGCCCGGAAAATAAGGCTTCACCTTCTTGGCCCGCGGGTTGACCGGGTTGACGCGCAACCGCGGGTAAAAGACCTCGATGTTACGGGTTTGCAAATAGCGGAAAACAACGTCCTCTTTGCGCGGTTTGCTGCGCAATGCGTACCATTTGGGCGCCACCTCATCCCTCCTTCCGAATACTGCCCGGACGCCACTTGAGCGCGTCGATGCTCTTTTGCGTCACCAGAAAACGCAGACGGCCTTTCTCGACCACCAGACGCACCTCGCCAAACTCACCCAGCGAGGAGAGCGCTTCGTCGATCATGGCAATCTGATCCGGGCGCAAGAATTTGAGAGCGGTTGGCTTTTTCAAGAACTGTTCTTGTGTCATGCTCGTTCGTTCCCATAGTAAGCAAAATCCTCTTCGCGGGATTTTTCACCTCTACGAAGAAGGATTGTTCCAAAGGTGTATGCGTTTGTTATGAAGACATTCTAACATGTTCTGGGCAAAAACATCTCTCCTGGTAGTACTCCAGTCCTACGCAAATTTCGTTATCCTTTCAATGCACTTTGCAACACTTGCGCCGGGTGCAGCGCCTTTCTGCCCGTGCCGTGCTCGATCTGGGCGCGGCAACTAACGCCCGCGGCCACGATCAGCGTCTCCGCGGGCTGTTGGCGCACCGCGGGCAGCAGCCGCCGCTCGGCCATCGCCATCGAAATCTCGTAGTGCTCGGCCTCGTACCCGAACGAACCGGCCATGCCGCAGCAGCCCGAATCCACCTCCTCCACCGAATAGCCGGGCAGCGAGAGCGTGCGCTTGCTCGGCCCCATGCCCACCAGCGATTTCTGGTGGCAGTGCCCGTGCAGCAGGATGTGTTTCTCCTCCCTCTCGAATGCCAGGTGCAGCCGCCCCTCCTCGGCCAGGCGCGCGATGAACTCCTCGAACAGCAGGCTGTGCGCGGCGATCTTGGGGGGGCGTTCATCGCCGGGCAGCAGGTAGAGGTACTCGTCGCGCAGGGTCAGCAGGCAGCTTGGCTCCAGCCCCACGATGGGGATGCCCTGCGCCGCGTAGGGGTAGAGCCGCGCCACCGTGTCCCGTGCCGCGCCGCGCGCCTGCTCCAGCAGCCCTTTGGAGATCATCGGGCGGCCACAGCACCCATGCCCCGGCAGCACCACCTCGAACCCGGCAGCCTCCAGCACCTCCACCGCCGCGCGGGCCACCTCCGGGTGCTGGTAGGTGTTGAACGTGTCGTTGAACAAGACGACAGTTGCAGGTTGACCGCTTACTTTCGACCGGGGACTTTCGACCTGCGACCGTTTTGCAAACCACCTGGTAAACGGCTGCCGCGCGAACCGCGGCAACCCGCGGCGGGGGCTGATCCCGATCTGCTGCAACCCCCAGCGGGCGGGACGCGACCCGATCAGCCGGTTGACGACCGGGGCCAGCACCCCGCTCGAGAACCGGCTGGCCCGCGCGATGTCCGCAAACAGCCGCGAGCGCAGCGGCACGCGGTGGGTGCGGTAGTACTGCGCCAGGAACTCGAATTTGATCTTCGCCATGTCCACCGCGGAGGGACACTCGGCCTTACAGGCCTTGCACTCCACGCACAAATCCATCACCTGGTACATGCGCTCGCTGGTGAATTCGGCGTGCGGCAGCGCGCCGGAGAGCGCGGCGCGCAGCGCGTTGGCGCGACCGCGGGTGCTGTGCTCCTCCTCGCGGGTGACCATGAAGCTGGGGCACATCGTGCCGGTGGTCTTCTTGCGGCACACGCCCACCCCGCTGCAATTTTCGATGGCGCGGTCGAAGCCCAGATCGTCGCTGAAGTCCAGGAAGGTTTCGATGGGGGTGGCGCGGTAGTCCGTGCCGTAGCGCAGGTTTTCGGTCATCGGCCCGGCGTCCACGATGTTGCCGGGGTTGAGGAGGTTGTGGGGGTCGAAGGCCTGTTTGGTTTGGCGGTAGAGGGCGTAGAGTTCGGGGCCGAAGAAATGCTGGTTGATCCAGCTTCGGGCGCGGCCGTCGCCGTGTTCGCTGGAGAGCGAGCCGCCGTATTCGCCCAGCAACTCGACCGAAAACTGCATGATGGCGGGCATTTTTTGGATGTCGCTGGCGATTTTGGTGTTGATCAGCGGGCGCACGTGCAGGCAGCCCGCGCTGGCGTGCGCGTAGTAGCCCACCTCGGTGCCCAGATCGTGGCAAAAACGCTCGATCTGCAAAATGTAATCGGCCAGATACTCGACCGGCACCGCGGCGTCTTCGATGAAGGGGATCGGTTTGTAATCGCCTTTGACGCTCATCAGGAAGCCCAGCGCGACCTTGCGCACCTTCCAGACGCGGGCCTGTTCCTGGGGGTCGAGCACCCGCGTGATCCCCTGGCCGGCGCGGTGGCGTCGCAGGTGGTCGTCCAGGCGGTCGAGGCGGCTGCGCAGCTCGGCTTCGTTCTGGCCGTAAAATTCGGTGATCAGCACGCAGTTCGGGTCGCCCTGAAGGAAGGCGGCCAGCAGCCGGGCGTATTCGGGCACTTTGCGGCAGTTGGTCAGGCCGATGTGGTCGATCAGCTCGACCGCGGAGGGTTCGATCTCCAGGATGAGCGGCACCGCGGAGAGGGCTTCTTTCAGGCTGGCGAAGTGGACGATGCCCACCGCGGTGCGTTGGGGCCGCGGCACCAGGTTGAGCTTGATCTCGGTGATCACGGCCAGGGTGCCCTCCGCGCCGGAGACCAGTTTGGCCAGGTTGAAGCGCGGGTCGCGCGGCCAGCGGAACGAGGTCCCCTCGACGAAGCGGTCCAGGTTGTAGCCGCCGCAGCGCCGCCAGTGGCGCGGGGTGCCGGCGCGGATGGCCGGCGCGCCGCGGCGGGTCAGGTCGTGGATTTTGCGGTAAATTTCGCCTTCCAGGCCGGGGGCCTGGCGTTTCTGCGCCAGTTCGTGCTCCGCCAGCGGCCCGAAACGGGTGCGGGTGCCGTCGCTGAGGATGACATCCATTTCGAGCACGTGGTCCGCGGTCATGCCGTACAGGATGGAGTGCGCGCCGGTGGAGTTGTTGGAGACGATGCCGCCCAGGGAGGCGCGGTTGCTGCTGGCCGGGTCGGGACCGAATTGCAGACCGTAGGGGCGCAGGTACAGGTTGAGTTCGTCCAGCACCAGGCCGGGTTGCAGGCGCACCCAGCGCTCTTCCCGGTTGACCTCCAGCACCTGGTCGAGGTGCCGGGTGGTGTCCATCACCAGGGCCTGGTTGACCGCCTGGCCTGCCAGGCTGCTGCCCGCGCCGCGCGGCAATAGGGGGATTTGGTATTGGGCGGCCAGCTCGACCGCGGCGTGCAGGTCTTCAGAGGTGCGCGGGATCAGCACGCCGAAAGGTTCGACCTGGTAGATGCTGGCGTCGGTGCTGTAGAACACACGGCTGTACGCGTCGGTGCGCAGCTCTCCGGCCACGCGTTTGCCGAGTTCGTGCAGGAAGTCGGGGAGGGGGGAGGGAGGGGGCATGGGGGAGTGGGGATAGGGATAGGGATAGGGATTGGGGATAGGGAGTGGGGATAGGGAATTGTGAATTGTGAATTGTGAATTGTGAACGGTTAATTGTGAATTGTGAATGGCATTCTGAGCGGAGGGCGAACAAAGTTCGCTTGTAGTCGAAGGATGGGGGGTGAGGAGGATAGGGATAGGGATAGGGATAGGGATAGGGATTGGGATTGGGATTGCATCCTGAGCGAAAGGCGAACAAAGTTCACTCGTAGTCGAAGGAGGGGTATTGGTGATTTTACGCTCTACGCATTACGCATAACGTATAGCGCACACCGCCCCCCTCGGAACGCTGAAGCGCTGAAGGTGCTGAGTACACTGAAAACTGAAAACTGAACACTGAACACTGAACACTGAACTGCCCCATCGGATCACTGAAGGCTCTGAAGGCACTGAGGACACTGGACACTGGATACTGGACGCCGCACGCCTCGGAACGCTGAAGTGCTGAGGGTGCTGAGTACACTGAATACTGAAAACTGAAAACTGAACACTGAACTGCCCCATCGGATCACTGAAGGCTCTGAAGGCACTGAGGACACTGGACACTGGATACTGGACGCCGCACGCCTCGGAACGCTGAAGTGCTGAGGGTGCTGAGTACACTGAACACTGAACACTGAACACTGAACACTGAACTGCCCCATCGGATCACTGAAGGCTCTGAAGGCACTGAGGACACTGGACACTGGATACTGGACGCCGCACGCCTCGGAACGCTGAAGCGCTGAGGGTGCTGAGTACACTGAATACTGAAAACTGAACACTGAACACTGAACACTGAACTGCCCCATCGGATCACTGAAGGCTCTGAAGGCACTGAGGACACTGGACACTGGACGCCGCATGCCGCACACCGCCCCCCTCGGAACGCTGA
>JALUWE010000445.1 GCA_027019845.1 Anaerolineales bacterium
TCAGTGTGCCGGCTTACGACCTGTGACGTGCGACGTGCGACGTGCGGGGTTCAGCGCTCTCAGCACCCTCAACGCCCTCAGCGTTCCAATGGGACACGGATGGGCAGGGTTGTTGGGATTTGGGTGGGGGGCGCGTAAAAACCCCGGCTTGGTACCGGGGTTTCGAAGAAGCATACAATGTCTGGCAGGGGGTTATTCTTCCTCTTCCTCCTCCTCTTTTTTGCCTTTCTGAATGATTTCAGGCTCGGCCTCCAGATCGGTCACATCAACGTCTTCTCCCTTCTCTTCCTCAGCACGGGAGAGTGAGATAGCCACTACGATAACGTCATCTGGATCATTGAGGATGGTGACTTTATCTCCCAGATCGATGTCCCGCACGTAGATACTGTCGCCCAGGTCGGTCAATGCTGACACGTCCAACTCAATGGTGTCCGGGAGTTCCTGGGGCAGGGCTTCCACCGTCAGGGTTTCCGTTTCCGAGATCAGCATCGAGTCGTAGTTTTTGATAACGGGCGCTTCACCCACCAGGCGGATGGAGACCTCGGTAGTCAACTTCTCTTTCATAGAAACAGATTGAAAATCCACGTGCAAAATCGTGCCGAGCAACACGTCATACTGTTTGTCCCGCACGATGGTGGTGTATTTGGAGCCATCAACGTCGAGAGTCACCAGCGCGGTGGAAGACAGATGGCGCAAAATACGGTTTGCGTCCCGGTAATCCAGCGACACCGGCAGAGGGTCCATATCGCGTCCATACACCACTGCGGGCATGATGCCCTGTCTGCGCAATGCTTTGACTTTCTTGCCGGTGATCTCCCGTTTAGAAGCCTTCAAAAAATATTCTGCCATTGGTTCCTTCCTCGAGCGCCTCTCACCAATCCGGTCTTCGGATTGATTACCTTCGCTCTTTTAGAAATAATTTTGTAAACAGAAAAAACCGCCCCCCATAAAGGGAGACGTCCAGGTTTGCGGCGGGGGAATTTTAGCGGATGAGGCCTATTTCGTCAATGTATGCGAAGAACAGAGGTCACTTTCCTACCACCCCCCACAAGCGGATGACCTCATCTCTGGCGGTGGAGGCCAGTAAAGTGCCATCGGGAGAAAAGGCCAACGAAACGATTTTTCCGGTGTGGCCTTCCAGGGTGGTCAAATGAGTGGCGTCCGTGGTAGTCCACAGGCTGATTGTCCCCTCGGGTTCTCCCACTGCGAGAATTTCCGTGACGGTTGAAACCGCGATACTGGTTATAGCGCTGTGTACTTGAAATTTACGCAAAAAATCCCAACCTGTGGTGGCTCGCCATTGGTAGATAAAACCGTCTTCCGTACTACAGATAAGAATGTTGCCCCGAGGGGAGAATACCACATTCGTCACCGCGTTCCATTCCCCCTCTAAGGTGCGGATCAGCCGCCCGGTAGAGGCCAGCCAAACCCGGATCGCCCCCTCCGCCCCGGCAGAGGCGATCAACGCCCCCTTCGGGGAAAAGGTGATCTGCCGGATCGGGGTGGTGTGGCCTTCGAGTGTGCTCTTCAGGGTGTAATCCGAAACATGCCAGATGCGCAAGGTTCCGCTCTGCGACCCGGAAACCAACGTCTTGCCGTCGGGAGAGAAGGCCAGCGCACGAACACCGCTGGCGTGGGCTTCGAATTGGTGCAGTCTGGCGCGATCGCTGCGCCGCCAGACTTTAAGCGTTCGATCTTGCCCCCCGGAGACGATGGTCTCGCCATGGGGGGAAAAGGCCACCGCGCGTGCAGGCCCCCAATGCGCTCTCCACTGCGCGCGTTGTTTTCCCTCCGCCACGGACCACAATCTCAAATCACCATTGTCCAATGCAGCAGCAAGCAGTTGTCCGCGTGGAGAAAAGGCAATCTGCTCCGTTTTTCCAACAAATTCAGTGCTCTTAAACACCTGCACCCCATCGGGCAAGCGGCTTAATTGAACCGAGCCGTCTTCCGCGCTGGAGGCCAGCAGATCGCCTGCGGAGGAGAAGCTCAGACTGTGAAGCGCGCCGGTATGGTTCTTGAAGGTGTGTTCGAGCTTTTTCTCGAAAGGTCGCCACAACCTGACTTCTCCATCCTGCGCTCCTACAGCCAGATATTTCCCATCGGGAGAGAATTTCAGATCGCGGACGGCATGCACATTTTTGGGGATGTCGTGCTGCCAAATGCCACTCACTGTGTTCCATATTTTGATCTCGCCGTTCTCCGCGCCCGAAGCCAAGAATTTCCCATCGGGGGAGAAAGACACCTGGCTGACCGCTGCGTTATGGCCGGAGAGCGCGTGGGTCAGCAAACCTTTGGGGATGCGGCGTATCCGCACCAGGTGATCGGTGCCAACGACCGCCAGGAGGCGGCCATCGGAGGAAATCGCGAGGTTCTTGACGGAGTCCAATCGCCCTTCCAACATCTGGAGAGTTTTTCCACTTGCTGTTTGCCAAAAACGGACAAAACCATCTTCAGCACCTGAAGCGAACCAGGAGCCATCTGGCGAAAACACGAGCTTATTGATTTGTTTGGTGTGTCCGCGCAATTTTCGGGCTGGCGTGCCGTCATACATTTTCCACAGCCAGATGGTGCCGTCTCTAAAACCGGTTGCCAGCAGCGCGCTGTCCGGTGAAACTGCGAAACTGATCACCCAGGCATCCGTATCGATCAGCCGTACCATCTCCAGTGTTTGGGCATTGAGGAGATAAACGCCAATCGAAGAAGAGACGAGCAGATAGCGTCCATCGGGGGAGAAGCTGGCGGCGCCTACCTTCCCGTTTCCCAGGCGGGCCAGGCGCACCACGCGGCGGGCGTTTTGCTCTCCCATCACGCCCGGGGCCAGCTTGATCGGGGAAATGGTTGGCAGTTGGGGAATGAATCGGGACGAACTGGCTTTGATGGATTGATCGAGCAGTTCCGAAGCCCATTGGTCATTTCTGCGATACTCTGGCCGCAGGTTGATCAATTGTAGAAAGCACTTCTTGGCCTGCTGCCACTCCTGCCGGGTAAATGCCCCCATGCCTCGGTCGAATAGCTGGGCTAATCTGGCCTCTTCACGACAACGCTCGAGAGCCTCTTTCCATGATCTTTTGATCTCTTTTTTGGTTGCCCGCTGGAGCAGTTGTTCGTACAATTCGGCAGCCTGCTCCCACTTTTCTTCCAGTTCCAGAGAGCGGGCGCGCGTCTCCAGATCCGCCTCATGCTGCCAGCGATACAGGGTTTCGATGTGTTCGGCCCGGGAGCTATCTCCCGCCTGGCGATAAGCAAAGGCCGCGCCCTCCAGATCATCTTTCAAAAGCGCCGCATCCCCCTGGCGCATCCAGATCGATATTTGCAACTGGTAGGCCTCCCCGTTGCTGGGGGATAATTCCAGTATCCGCTCACATATTTCGAGCGCCTTTTTTTCTTCCCGGCCCTTGACAAGGGCACGCGCTTTGGCTAACAGCGCCTGGATTAACGCGCTGCGGCATTTTCTGGCGTCCACCGCGTAGGCAGCCTCGATGTGCTCCAGTCCTTCGTCAAGCTGGCCCAACTGGACGAGCGTTTCCCCCAGCTTCAAGCGTGTCTCCAGATTATCCGGTTTGAGACGCAGGGAAGCGCGAAAATAATGCGCAGCCTCCTCCCATTGATGCTGCGCGTAAAACCCTTGAGCGACAGAAAACAGATCGATTGCTTGGGAATCTTCCAGAGTCACGAGAAAAATTATAGGATAGAACCCCTCCGCAAACAAGACATGCGGAAGTACCATCCGCGTTGCACAAGATGACCGGGGACGGGGGACGGTTGTTCGACGCGTGGTTATTGGTGGTCGGGGCGACCGGCCGGTCGCCCCGACGGTCGCTGCGCTTCCAGATTCTTCGGACACTACGTGCCCTCAGAATGACAAAAGGGGCGTGTGGCATTCCGGCAGAGCTTACGCAGGTGCTCATAGTGACGAGTGTCAACAAAACCCGCTCCGCCATCACTTATTCAGTGACCACTACCCACAATTGCCATGCAACGCCACGGCGAGAATGCACTCGCCCTGAGCCATGTGCTGAGCCGCAGGCGAAGTGACTATCGAAGAGAAGCCATCCCCCCTCTGCCATGCAGAGGATTGCTTCGCCGCTTGATGGCGGTTCGCAATGACAGTTCCAAAGGGGGGCTTTTATCCGCAGCAGGTTATGCTAGCTCTACCCAACGGGCCTGGCGGGTACGCGTGTCGAACCAGGCGAACGTGCTGCGTCCGTGCAACCCCATCACGTCCCCGGGATTGAGGAGCAGGGTATCCCCAACCATCTCTTTATGCGCAGTGTGATCATGCCCATAACACACCAGGTCGTACTGGCCTGACATCGCTACCGGTCGGGCAATTTCCGGGTAATGGTTGATAGCAACAGACAGGCCATCCAATTCCAGCGCTGCAAATTGGCCGTGGATGTGAACATTACCGGCTTCCAATGCTTTCAAGGTCAGCAGCCGCTGGTCTCCATCGTTGTTGCCCCAGACGACATGCACCGGCTTTCCCGCTGCACCCTGTGCCAGGCGCACGACGACAAAAGGCGAGCACAGATCGCCACAGTGCAGAATCACATCCGCATGGCGAAGATGGGGGTTGAGGGCATCCAGTTTCCAGATATTATCGTGTGTGTCGCTGAGTATTGCTATCTGCATCACGCCTCCTTTCTGCTAACAGAAAAGCCTGACCGCAGCCAGGCTTTTGCGAAACGAGCGATCGTTTTCGTTCAGTTTTCGAGGGTCATCGTGGCGGGTCGCTGGTAGCTTTGGGAAAGACCGAAATTGATGGTCATCGGGCCATAAACGGTGATGTTGCCACCCACCAGTTGGGCATCGATCTTGTCCATGTCACCGGACTGGCCGACGATGATGGTGCTATCGGGATGTGCGCCGAAGATAGTACCTTCGAAATTCGATTCCTCTCCGGCCTCACAGGCCGTACCAACCACACCGACTTTGCAGCCGTCTACGATGATCATGCCGTTATTGTCCGGCGCCATGTAGATCAACATGCCGTCCAACCCATCTGCCAGCCCGCTAACGCCGTTGGGTGCGTTCAGGTCAATCCGGCTGAACGCGCCGACCGTAAAGTCACCCGCGGACAGGTAAATAGTGACTTCTCCACCGGTGAGAGTGCCTTTTCCCAAAACCTGGAAGTCGCCGGTCATGCAGTAAAGGCCTGCGCTCAGAACAACTTCGTCCCCATCGTTGACGGTGATTTGAGAATATCGCCCTGGGTTGAGGGTGGCATCACCCGAACTATTGAAAGAGCCGCGGTCGGTGATGTCGGGGTCATTGCAATCCAATGGGGGGATGGAAACCGAGAAGTTGGGCAGCATGTTGGTTTGGGAGGTGGGAGAGGGGCTAATGCCTCCGCAAGCCGAGCAATTGTTGAAATACACGTTGCGAGGGGATTCGGTGCCATTGATGGTGACGGTGGCGCCGGCAGCGGATATGTTGTTGGAGACAATGCCGCGCCCGGCGGAGTTGATGACAATGCCGCCGCCCACGAAGGTCACCGTTCCCCCGCTGCCGTTGCTGGCGGAGGTGGAGACGACCGCGTAATTGAAGCCCAAAGGGGCACGCGGTCGCGATCGGGCTACCGCGTTGACCGTATTGACAAAAGGGCCACCGCCAAACACGAAATGGGCGAAGGCGGTATTGATCTCGGATGTGACCCAGGCCTCCACGTCTACATATTTGTCGATATAAGTGGTAAAGTCCTCCTCCATACACTGCGTGGTGACACCGTTTTGGTCGGTAATGTCGTTATCAATGGTATAGCCGTTGAAGCCAGCCAGTTCAATGGCTCGTTCTTCGGCCAGGGCGCGCGCAGCGTTCATATCAGGGTCGCTGCAATCCCAGTTTTCATAGTTGATGTAATACCCCAGATCCGCATCCTCGAGCGCGTTGGCCAGTTTCCAACCACCGGCCAGCGCGGCCGCGTCCGCCGCGTTCTGCGCGCCGCGGCGGTCCACGAAAATCAACCCCCCGTCAATCGCCAGGGCCGCAAACCCCAACAGCACCACAAACACAAGTACAAGAATGACAAGGACCTGCCCCTTTTCGGAACGATTTTCAAGATTCATTTCGCACCTCGAGAATAAACGCATCACGAATCGGGGCAAGATTTTTGAAGCACCAGGTCGTTGGCGGTAGCAGAGATCTCGATGGTATCTGTGCCCAGGATAGTGCTCAGAAAGGGCATTCCAAAGCGGAAATTCTTATAGGTAACTTGCACATACGCAACTGTACCCAGGCCGTCACTATCTTCGCCAGGTTCGACAATGGAGGAGGAGACCTCTACCTGAGATGTATCGCTCAAATCGACAGGGAAATAGGACGAGTTGCGAACGTGCCGGTCGATCAGGAAGCCATCCGGGCATATGGCGCCAAACACCGCCCCCTCCTGGGCGGCCTCCCGGAGGGCAATCCAGGTGTAAAACAAGCGGCCTAAATCCACAATGCCAGCAACGATGATCAAAAGCAGAACGGCCACCAGCGCAAACTCGACCAGGCTCTGGCCTTGTTCGGCTTTTGGCGAGGATTTATCAGGTTGGACACGCGTATTCATGATCTTGCCTCCAAACAACTAACGCACCACCAGCGGTAAAAAGATTTCTATCGGTGGAAGCGGCGCCACCCCCTGCGCCGTGCTGCTCGAAACGACAAACGGGGAAGCCTGATCCACACCGCTACGGGAAATGATCGGAGGGGTAACCAAACCCCCGCTTTCGTCTATCAGGGCGTAATACAAACGCTGGCTAAAGCCAACATCCATCCAGCTAAGTATACCAAACCCATCCATATTACTGGTTACGGACACGAAGTCCGCGGCTCGCCCATCGGGATTCTGCAACGCGGTCAAGGAGCCGGGCACATATGAGAGCGTGTCACCGTCATCGAACAACAAGGCATATTCGATCTGGCTGGTAGCGTCGTTGGTCCAGGCGATCAACACGGTTTGGTCTCCCAGTTGCACGATGTCGGGCTGCCATCCGTTTGCCCCCGGGATCTCGGTGGGGATTTGCAAATCGTTGGCGGTTTCATCGAACACTGCGTACACCGGGCTGTACGTGCCTGCATTCGTATCGAAGAAGGTCAATGCGATCAGCATACGATCTCCCGACATCTGTTCCAACACCAGATCGAGATATTGAACGCCTGCTCCGCCGGCCAGGTTATCCTGGCTGTCCTGCTCGAACACCTCGCTGCCATCCGAATTGTACATGGCGTTCCATACTTCGGATTGGGTGGCGCCGATTCTCTTGACCCACACCAACCAAAAACGATTTGCCCCATTGGAGATAACGGACGGGAAATCAAAAGAGACGCTTGTATCGGTATTGTTAGTCACATTGGTTGGCGGGAGCAGAACCGTCCCATCCCGGTCCAGGATCGCAAAGTAAACATTCCAGGTGGTGTTGAACTGCGTCCATATCAACGCCATACGCCCGTCTCGACTCATCGCCAAACGCGGGGCGGATAAGATAAACGTACCGCTCGAATTGTTGGTCAGCACGGTAGCTGGTACGAGGGTCGTGCCGCCATTGGTGACCACGGTGTATGCGATGTTCCTCGGTGTGGTTGCCGTGACCCAGGCATAGATGTACCGCCCGCCTCCATCCGCAACAACCGCGATTTCTCTATCGCTATCTGCTCCTTCTACATTGAGCACACTCTGTGATTGGGGCATCACGCGCTCAAACGCGATTTCACCCGCGGCCCCATCTTTGAA
>JALUWE010000446.1 GCA_027019845.1 Anaerolineales bacterium
GGGGACGGGGGACGGTTGTTCGGGGCGTGGTTATTGGTGGTCGGGGCGACCGGCCGGTCGCCCCGACGGTCGCTACGCTTAAGAACTCTGAAAAGCCCTATCTTTTCGTGGATTCGCCCCCCCGCCGAGGAAATTTTGGGTATAATGTACCCACACCACACCGAGAGCAACCGTATGCCGGAATACGCTCCCACCACCAACGATAATGCCAATGATAACGCCAACGACGCGCAACCGCGTCGGGTGGGAGAGGTGGTGTTGCCGGAATAACCGCGGCAACCTGGCTCGATGTATCGCCCGACGCACAAGCGAAGGGCGTTTTATTTTTTGGAGGAACGATATGTACAAAACACACACCTGCGGCGAACTGCGTCCCGCCCACGCGGGAGAAACCGTCACCCTGGCCGGGTGGGTGCACCGCCGCCGCGACCACGGCGGCGTCACCTTCATCGACCTGCGCGACCGCTTCGGCATCGTGCAGATCGTCGCCAACCCCGAGGTCTCGCCCCAGGCGCACCAGACCGTGGTCCCCGTGCGCTCCGAATGGGTGTTGCAGATTCAAGGCGTGGTGCGCCGCCGCCCCGCGGGCATGGAGAACCCCCATCTGGCGACCGGCGAGATCGAAGTCGAAGCTCACCAGGTGAGGGTGCTCAACCCCTCCCGCACCCCCCCGTTCCTGATCAACAAAGACGACCCGGTAGACGAGAACACCCGCCTGAAATACCGCTACCTCGACCTGCGCCGCGAGCGGATGCGCGACATCATCGTGCTGCGCCATAAAATGATCAAATTCATCCGCGATTACCTGGACGCGCGCGGCTTCATCGAGGTCGAGACCCCCATCCTGTTCAAAACCACCCCGGAGGGCGCGCGCGACTACCTGGTGCCCTCCCGCCTGCACCCCGGCGAGTTCTACGCCCTGCCCCAATCGCCCCAGCAGCTCAAGCAACTGCTCATGGTGGGCGGCATCGACCGCTACTTCCAGATCGCCCGCTGCTTCCGCGACGAGGACCAGCGCGGCAATCGCCAGCCCGAATTCACCCAACTCGACCTGGAGATGGCTTTCGTAGACCGCCGCGAAGACATCATGGACCTGATCGAGGACATGTATACCCAAATGGTGGCCGAACTGGTGCCTCACAAGAAAATCCTCGCCACCCCCTGGCCGCGGCTGACCTACCAGGAAGTCATGGAACGTTTCGGCACCGACAAGCCCGACCTGCGCTTCGGCATGGAACTGACCGACATCTCCGACCTGGTGCGCGGCGCAGGCTTCAAGGTGTTCGCCAGCGTGGTGGAGCAGGGCGGCGACGTGCGCGGCATCAACGCCAAAGGCCTGGGCGGCTACACCCGGAAGCAGCTCGACGAACTGACCGAATACGTCAAACCGTTCGGGGCCAAAGGGCTGGCCTACATCGCGCTGACCCCGGACGGGCAGATGCGTTCCCCCATCGCCAAATTCTTCTCCCAAGAGACCCTGGAGGCCATCATCCAGCGCATGGGCGGCGAGGCGGGCGATTTGCTGCTCTTCGTGGCCGACCGGCCCGAGGTTGTTTTCGAGGCCCTCAGCCGCCTGCGCATCCTGCTGGCCGACCGCCTCAACCTGCGCGACCCGGACGTGTTGGCCTTCGCCTGGGTGATCGACTTCCCCTTCGCCTTCTGGAACGAGGAGGAGCAACGCTGGGACCCCAGCCAGCACCTGTTCACCTCCCCCATGCCCGAAGACGTACATCTGATCGAAAGCGACCCCGGCCGGATGCGCGGCACCCAGTACGACGTGGTGCTCAACGGCGATGAGGTCTCCGGCGGGTCGATCCGTATTCACGAGCGCGAGCTGCAGGAGAAAGTCTTCAAGTTGATCGGCCTCTCTCCCGAAGTGGCGCGCGAACGCTTCGGCCACATGCTGGAGGCCTTCGAGTATGGCGCGCCCCCGCACGGCGGCATTGCTGCCGGGTTGGACCGCATGGTGATGATCCTGGCCGACACGCCCAACATCCGCGAGGTGATCGCCTTCCCCAAAAACCAGGCGGCCCGCGACGTGATGGCCGGCGCCCCCTCCCCCGCCGACCCGGAGCAACTGGCCGAGCTGCACCTCAAACTGGACCTCTAGCGGGGTGCGACGGCCTACTATTTTACAGTACTGACGCACTTGAAAAGTCGCACTCAGACCTCACAGGTCTCAAAGCGCATGGAGATGCCCGGATGCAATCTATTTGGGATAAAATCTTCCTGCATCGTGTGGTAGTAGACCTGTGAGGTCTCAACTGCGTAAGTGCTGTATTTTAATCTTCCAAAACTACCCCCTGCCATGAAAATATGGTATAAGATAGATGACTAACCCTGCTGTGCTCGTGATGCCGCAAAAACGGTTTTGAGCCAACACTTTGAATGATGGGTTCTGACTCGCGGTTGTGATGCGGTAGGCGAAAGCCAAGGCAGAGCTGCCGGGGAGGAACCCGCCCTGCGAAAGCAGGTTCAAAACTGCGCTGCACACGACACGGTGGGGTGTCACCTTTTAACCCGTGGCGGCTACAGGCTCACTCCGGCTCCCCTCCCGCTCAGGATGCAATCCCCAATTCACAATTAACCGTTCACAATTCACCATTCACAATTCCGCCCCCCATCCTTCGACTTCAGGCTCACTCCGTTCGCCTGCCGCTCAGGATGTAATACCCTATCCCTATCCCTATCCCCACTCCCTATCCCCAACCCCCATGCCCCCCCTCGCCAACAAACTCCTCACCCTCGCAGACGACGAACTCATCCTCGCGCACCGTAACTCCGAGTGGTGCGGCCACGCGCCCATCCTGGAAGAAGACATCGCCTTCGCCAACCTGGCCCTGGACGAACTCGGCCACGCCATCCTGTGGTACCAACTGCACGCCGCGCTGGTGGGCGAAGACCCCGAAACCTACCCCGACCAACTGGTCTACTTTCGGGAACCCTTCGAGTATCGCTGCACCCATTTCGTCGCCCTCCCCAAAGGCGACTGGGCCTTCACCATCCTGCGCCAATACCTGTGGGATGCGCTCGAAGAACTGCGCCTGGAGGCCCTCTCCCGCAGCACACACCAACCCCTGGCCGAAACCGCGGCCAAAATCCGCCGCGAAGAAATCTACCACCTGCGCCACAGCAGCGCGTGGGTCAAACGCCTGGGGCTGGGCACGGATGAGTCCAACCGCCGGATGCAGGCCGCGCTGGACCAACTCTGGCCCTACACCGCCCAACTGTTCGACCGCGTGCCCGGCGAGGCCGAACTGATCCGCGACCGCGTGCTGCCCGACCCCGACCGGCTGCGCGCCGACTGGCAGGCCGCCGTCGTCCCCTTCCTGGAAGCCGCCAACCTGACCCTCCCCGACGCCAAACCCCGCACCCTCAGCCGCGAACTCCCCTCCCAACATCTGGTGGACATCCTGGCCGACCTCCAGCAGGTAGCCCGCCTCGACCCGCAAGCCGAATGGTAAAAACCACCCGCCGCGACTTCCTCAAACTCTCCTTGTTGGCCTCCGCGGCCCTGGGGGCCTGCAAACTCGCCTCTCCCACCCAACCCCAAACTCGACCCCCCAACCCGAACCCGGACACCATCCTGATCATTGGCGCGGGCATCGCCGGGCTGGCCGCGGCCCGCGAACTGCAAGCCGCAGGGTACACCGTCACCCTGATCGAGGCCCGCGACCGGACCGGCGGGCGCATCCACACCCACCGCGACCTCGGCGTGCCCATCGACATGGGCGCATCCTGGATTCACGGCGTGCGCGGCAACCCCATCACCAGCCTGCGCGACGAATTCGGCATCCAGACCCTCCCCACCGACTACGACGACGTGATCACCTTCGACCCGAACGGCGACCGCATCCCCGAGGCCGACCTGAGCGAGTACGAGGCCGCCTTCGAGGAGCTGCTCGGCGAGGTGGAAGCCCTGGCCGAAGAGCTGGACGACGACATCTCGTTGGGCGCGGCCATCCAAACCGTGCTGGCGGGCGAGACCCTCACGGCCCAGGAACAGCGCGTCCTGGCATATTACCTCTACGCGACCTTCGAATCGGAATACGCCGCGGAGGTGAACGACCTCTCGCTGTTCTACTTCGATGACGAGGCCTTCTCGGGGCGCGACCACCTCTTTCCGGGCGGGTACGACCAGATCGTGGACGGGCTGGCGCGCGGGCTGGACATTCGCCTGGAGCAGACCGTCCGCCATGTGACGTATGGCGAGGAGGGCGTGCGCGTCGAAACGGAAACCGAAACCTTTACCGGCGACCGCGCGGTGGTCACCGTCCCGCTCGGGGTGCTGAAATCCGGCCAGATCGACTTCTCCCCCGCGTTACCGGCCCCCAAACAGGCCGCCATCCAGCGGCTCAAGATGGGGCTGCTCGACAAAACCGCGCTGCAATTTCCCCGTGCCTTCTGGCCCGAAGAGACCGAATTCTTCGGCTTCATCTCCGACCCCATCGGCGAGAACAACCTGTTCATGAACCTGCTGCCCGTGGTGGGGCAGCCGGTGCTGCTCGGCTTTTCTGCGGCCAACGAGGCCCGCCAGATGGAACAGCGCACGGACGAACAGATCGTGGCGCGCGCCATGCAGACCCTGCGCGCCGCGTTCGGCCAGGGGATACCCGACCCGGTCGGGGTGATGCAATCCCGCTGGGCTGCCGACCCGTTCGCGCGGGGCGCGTACTCCTACATCCCCCTGGGGGCCACCCGCCAGGACCGCCTCGCCTTAGGCCAACCCGTGGGGGACAGGCTGTTTTTTGCCGGGGAAGCCACCCACCGCGATTACCCGGCCACCGTCCACGGCGCGTTCCTCACCGGCCGCGCCGCGGCACGGCGTATTTTGGACACGGATTGACAGCATGTTCACGATTTCTTGGAGGATAACTGCCCCCTGTCCCCTGCCCACTGAACACTGAACACTGCCCACTGAACACTGACTACTGAGCCACCCGCAGCGGCGCGCTGACTTCGTGCAGGTATTGCAGGATTTCCACATACGAGCGCAAGATGCTGGTCTCGTAGTACTCGATCCCCTTCTCCCGGCAGAATTGTCGGACGATTTTTTGCGCTTCTCTGAGCTTGTTGCGCGCCATGGAGGGGAACAGGTGGTGTTCGATCTGGTAATTCAGACCGCCGTACCAGAAATCCGTGATCGGGTGCGCCTTGACGTTGCGCGCGGTCAGCACTTGCAGGCGCAGGAAATCGATCTCCTCCTCTTCGCCCACGATCAGCATCCCTTTATGGTTGGGCGCGAACACCGAGGCCATGTAAAAGCCGAACAGTGCCTGTTGCACCGCGATGAACAGCAGCCCCGTCCACAGCCCCAGCGCGGCGAAAACCAGTCCGAAGAATGCGCTGAAGTGCAGCCCCATGAGCAGGATTTCGATCTTGCGGTATTTCCAGGTCTTGTTCTGGATCAGGAACGCGATGCTGCCGGCACGCAGGCTGAAGGCCTCGAACAGCAACAGCGGGAAGAACAAGATGCTCTGGTGCTTGACCATCCAGCGAAACAGGCCGCGTTTGTCGTGGACCGCCTCGGGGCTGAAGGCGATCACCGGGAAGTCGATGTCCGGGTCCATGTCCTGCCGGTTGGGGTGGGCGTGGTGCTGGTTGTGTTTGTCCAGCCACCAGCCGTAGCTCATCCCCAGCAGCAGATCGGCGTGCAGCAGGCCGAAGAAGTCGTTGGTTTTGGTTTTGGGGAACGCCTGGCGGTGTCCGACATCGTGGGCGATGAAGCCGGTTTGCCCGAAGATGAAGGCCAGAAAGGCCGCGTTGAGCATCTGCACCCAGAGGTTATCGGTGATGAACAGAACGGTGATGCTGATCGCCAGCGTGGCCGCGTTGACCAGCATTTTTTGAGCGGCAAAGCCGGGCTGTTTGTCGAGCAGGCCTTTTTCTTTGATCAGCCGCTTGAGCGTGGCGTAATTGAGGTTGGCGCTGGGTTTTTCCTTTTTAGCGGTTGGGACAGCGGGGGGGGAAGTTGTTGCGAGTTGCACGAAGTACTCCTGGGGTAAAAAAACTACATGATCAGGCAAAAAAAGAGTGTGTGCAAAGGTCGGCCTCTGCACACACTGCGTATTAGCCTGATTCCATGCTGAAACGGTATAATTCTAACAGCTTTTCCGCAAACGTGGAAGGTGAAAACAACCCCCATCCTTCGACTTCAGGCTCGCTCCGTTCGCTTTCCGCTCAGGATGCAATACCCAATACCCAGTACCCTATCCCCACTCCCTATCCCTATCTCCAACCCCCATCCTTCGACTTCAGGCTCGCTCCGCTCCCCTTCCGCTCAGGATGCAATGACCCAATTACCCAATTACCCAATTACCCAATTACCTCCCATGCACCCCCTCACCGGCTTTCCCAAATACCCCCCTGACGAGATGGCGCGCCGCGCCGCGGAATTCTACCGCGAGATCAAACGCCGCCGCACCGTGCGAGATTTCTCCCCCCGGCCTGTACCGCGCCCGATCATCGAAGACTGCCTGCGCGCCGCGGGCCGCGCGCCCAGCGGGGCCAACCTGCAACCCTGGCAGTTCGTCGTGGTCACCGACCCCGCGGTCAAGCGCGAGATACGGCAGGCAGCCGAAGCCGAGGAGCGCGAGTTTTACGAACGCCGCGCCACCCCGGAATGGTTGGCCGCGCTCGAACCGCTCGGCACGGACTGGCGCAAGCCGTTTTTGGAGACCGCACCCTACCTGATCGCCATTTTCTACAAAAATTTCGACCTGCTCCCCGATGGCCGCAAAGTGAAAAACTACTACGCGCAGGAGTCTGTGGGCATCGCCACCGGCTTCCTGATCGTGGCGCTGCACCTCGCCGGGCTGGCCACCCTGACCCACACCCCCAGCCCGATGGCCTTCCTCAACCGGATTCTGGGCCGCCCCAAGAACGAGAAGCCCTTTCTGCTGCTCGTCACCGGCTATCCGGCAGAGGACGCCCGCGTGCCGCACATCACCAAAAAGCCCCTTGAGGAAATAGCGGTGTTTGTCTGACTGGTCTGACTTGTCTCACTTGTCTAACTTGTCTAACTTGTCTAACTTGTCTGACTTGTCTGACTTGTCTGACTGGTCTTACTTGTCGGCGGCGGTATCCGAAATTGACCGGTGCCATTAAGCCCTTCGCAGTACCCCTACCACCCCTCACGCTAACTCCCAACGCTCACTCTTCCATGCGTCGCTTACTCCGCCTCCCGTATCTCCCCCTCTGGCTCGCGCCCCTCCTCCTGCTCGCGCCCGTGCTGTTCACCGGCCGCGCCGTTTTTTGGGGGACGCCCGCGCTGCAATTTCACCCCTGGCGCGTCTTTGCCTGGGACGCGCTAAAGGCCGGGCAACTGCCGTTGTGGAACCCGCTCTCCGGCATGGGCGCGCCGCTGATCGCCAATTACCAGTCCGCGTTGTTTTACCCGCCCAACTGGCTGTATTTTGGGCTGGCCGCGCTCGGTGGAGAGGCCGCCATGGCCTGGGGGATGGCCTTGCTGGTGTGGTTTCACCTGGCGCTGGCGGGGATCGGGATGGCGAAACTGGCGCGGGAACTTGGCCTGGGGGTGCTGGCGCAAACCATTAGCGGCCTGGCCTTCGGCATGTCGGGCTACCTGGTGGCGCGCTCGCACTTTTTGAGCATCAACGCCGCGCTCGCCTGGCTGCCCTGGGTGTTGTGGGGGGTGTTGGTTGGGAATCGAGAATCGAGAGTAGAGCGTAGAGAATCGGGAATACCCAATACCC
>JALUWE010000447.1 GCA_027019845.1 Anaerolineales bacterium
CCCCCTCAGTTCCCCCCAGTTCCCTCAGTGCCTCCAGTGCTCCCAGTCGCTAGATTTCGTGCAACAGGTTTGAAACCTGCCGGGCTGTAGTGTCCCAAGAAAAGCGTTGTGCGCGGGGCCGCCCCGCCCGGCGCATCTTCTCTTGCAATTCCCCATCACGCAGAAACGCCAACAACGCACCGGCCATGCCCGCGGTGTCCCGCGGGTCGAAAAGCAGACCGGCATCTGCCACGACTTCGGCCAGCGCGGGGATGTTCGAGCACAATACGGGGCAGCCGCACGCCAGCGCCTCCAGCGCGGTCAGCGCCGACCCCTCGTACAGCGAAGGCTGCACCAACCCCAGCGCGGCGCTGTACAACGCGGGCAGGTCTGCGTCCGGCACGTACCCCACCACGCGCACGCCGGGCACCGCGCCCAACGGCTGGCGCCGAAAAACCGGCCCCGGCACCCCGGCCAACACCAACGCCACATCCGCAACCGCCCTCCGCACCCGCTCCCAGGCCGCCAGCAAACGCGATAAATTCTTGCGCGGCTGCAAAGACCCCACAAACAGCAGATACGCGCCCTCCAAAGCGTACTTCCGCCGCACACGCGCCACCTGTGCCCGCGCTGCCGGGCGAAAACGCGCCGTGTCCACCCCATTGGAGATCACCACCACGCGCTCTGCCGCCACCCCCAACCGCGCCCGGATGCGCGCCGCGGAAAATGCGGATACCGTGATGATCCTGCGCACCCTGCGCGCCAACAACGGCCACATCACACGGTACCACAACACGAAGCCGGGCCGGAACCATTCCGGGTGGTCCAACACCGCCAGATCGTGGATGGTCACCACCTGATTGCGCACTCGCAGCGGGCCGGTATTGGCCGGAGACCACAACACCTCACCGCCGCGCACCGCCCCCGGCAAGAAAAACTGCTCCCAAACGTGCCCCGCCCACCCCGGCCAGCGAGCGGACGGCGCGACCCACCTTGCCCCTTCCCCCAAACGCCGTGCCACCTCGCGGCCATACCGTTCCACACCGGTAACACGGCGCGCCACAAAACGCGCATTGATCACGATAGACATGGCAAACCTCGCTATACCCAGCATCCATCCTTCGACTACGAGCGGCTGCGCCGCCCTCCGCTCAGGATGCAGTTCCCTATCCCTATCCCTATCCCCTATCCCTATCCCCACCCCCATCCTTCGACTACGAGCGGCTGCGCCGCCCTCCGCTCAGGATGTAATTACCCAATTACCCAATTACCCAATTACCCAATTACCCAATTACCAATTACCAGTACCCCCCCCCATGCCAAACCCATCCAGAACCCAAGCCGGTGCGTATGATTATGTAAACCTGCTGGCACGGCTGTGCTTTCAGGCAACCGTCATTCTGATCCCGTTTCGCTACCGCTTCGTGCTGCTGGCGCGCAACTTCCCCCCAGTATATCGTGATTTCACAGATTTCTTGCTCTTCCTGAGCGATGTCTCCCTGGTGCTCACCCTGTTGTTTTGGGGGGCAACGCTGGCCTGGAAACCGCGCGGGCTGCGGGTAGGCCCCCTCCTGCTGAGCCTGCCGCTGGCAGGGGTGTTGCTGTTCAGCCTGATCAGCACCTTCCGCTCGGTGGACGCAGCCCTGTCCGCCTATCACTTCATTCGTATGCTGCTGCTGGCCGGATTTTACCTCTACGTGGTGAACGAAGTGCGCTCCCTGAATATGCTGGTGCTGCCTGTGACCATCCAGGCGGTCGTGCAGGGGATCGTGGGCACCACCCAGTCCCTGGCACAACGGTCGGTCGGGCTGCAATCGCTGGGGGAACTGGTGCTGGACCCGGCGTGGAGCGGGGTCAGCATCGTGTGGGCGGAGGGGGTGCGCTGGTTACGCGCCTACGGGCTGAGCGATCACCCCAACATCCTGGGAGGGACACTGGCGCTCGCGCTGCTGGTGATGCTGGGGTGGTACGCGCAGGCCCCTGCCTCCCGCCGCGCGCCGGCCGCGTTGTTCCTGCTGATGGCCGCGCTGACCCTGCTCCTGACCTTCTCCCGCGCCGCGTGGTTGGGCGCGTTGCTGGGCGCGGTGTTGCTGATCGCCCTGTGGGCCAGATACCGCCCGGCCCGCGAGCTGCGGCATCTGGCGGTGCTGGCCGCGGCGGGCGGGCTGGTGTTGTTGCCCTTTTTGTGGCGCAGCGCGCCCTTCCTGAGCGTGCGCTTGAACCCGGCCGCGGCCGCGGCCGATCAGGTCGCCACCGAATATGCCGCCCTGTCCTACCGCCGTTTGCTGGCCGCGGCAGCCAACGAGCTGTTCGCCCAAAACGCGCTCACCGGCGTGGGGCTGGGCACCTTCCCGGTCGCGCTATTGCAAAACGATCCGGCTTTTCCTATCGACTACCAGCCGGTACACGTGGTACTATTCGATGTAGCAGTAGAAACCGGCATATTCGGCGCGCTGGCCTACCTGGCCGGCATGTTGCTGCCCTGGATGGCGCTATGGCTGAACCGCCGCAGCCTGCGGTTTACCCCCGCGCTGATCACCGCCTCCGCAGCCCTGTTGGCGGCTACCGTGATCGGCTTCTTCGACTACTACCTTTGGTTTCTACCCCCGGGACGACTATGGCAATGGCTGGTTTGGGGTTTCTGGGCTGCCTCTTACCAGGATGCCCTCATGGAGAACTCCGATGCTTGACCTGCTCTTCATTCCCGTCGCGATGCTGTATTTCTCCGCCGTTGGAATGCTCTTCGTGTACGGGATCAATTTCTTTTACCTCACCATTCTGAGCGCGCGGCAACACCCTCCCCTTCCCGCGCCCCCCCAACCGGAACAATGGCCGCTGGTGACGGTGCAACTGCCGATTTTCAACGAGTTGTACGTGGCAGAGCGGCTGATCCGGGCCGCGGCCAACCTGGACTACCCGCTCTCCAGGCTGGAAATCCAGGTGCTGGACGACTCGACCGACGAGACCACCGCGCTGGTCAGCCGCATGGTCGCCAAACTGCGGGCCAAAGGCTTCGACATCCGGCTGCTGCACCGTGACAACCGCGCCGGGTTCAAGGCCGGCGCGCTGGCAGCCGGATTCCAGCAGGCCAAAGGGGAATTTTTGGCGATTTTCGACGCCGACTTCATCCCACCGCCCGACTTCCTCAAGCGCACTGTGCCCCATTTTCACGACCCCCAAATCGGGTTCGTGCAGGCCCGTTGGGGGCATGTCAACCGGAATTACTCCCTGTTGACCGTGCTGCAATCGTTCTCCATCGACGCGCATTTCATGGTGGAACAACTTGCCCGCTCGCGGGCCGGGTATGTGTTCAACTTCAACGGCACTGCCGGGATATGGCGGCGCAGCACCATCGAGAGCGCGGGGGGCTGGAAGGCCGATACCCTGACGGAGGACCTCGATTTGTCCTACCGCGCCTTTCTGGCGGGCTGGCGCGCGGTGTTCCTCCCCGATCTGGAGGCCCCGGCAGAGTTACCGGTCAGTTTCAGCGCGTACCGCCGGCAGCAGCACCGCTGGGCGCGCGGCAGCCTGGAATGCGCGCTCAAACTGCTCCCGCGCGTCTGGCGGGGGCGCCTCTCGTTGCCCGCAAAAATAGAAGCCAGCCTGCACCTGACCGGCTACGGCGTGCATCTGCTGTTGTTCGTGCTCAATTTGCTCTACCCGGTGGGGTTATTGCTCTCGCAACGCTATCCCCATCTGTTGTCATTGTTTGGCGTGGCTGCGGTGCTCAACGTCACCGCGCTGGCCCCGGCGGTGTTCTTCCTGGCCGCGCAAAAACGGCTCGGACGCCGCAAATGGTGGCGCAACCTGCCCATCATTTTCTTCATCACCACCCTCGGTACAGGCATGATGCTCAACACCGTGCGCGCCGCGCTGCAAATCGTGCTGGGCAAACGCAACATCTTCGAGCGCACCCCAAAATTCGGCATCTCCAACCGGAAAGAAGACTGGCTGGCAAAACGCTACCAGTTGCGCCTCGACCCGTTGGTGTATTACGAAATCGCGCTCGGCTTTTTCAACCTGTTCACCATCGCCCTTGCCGCCGCGTTGCACAATTGGGTGATCACGGTCTACGCCTCCATGTTCGCTGTGGGCTTGTTTTTCACTGCGGGCATTTCGATCATCCAGGCGGTCGCGCTGCAACGCCGGCGCCAACGATACCCCCAGCCGGTGATGACCAAATGAAACCCGCACGCGCCGCCCTCCTGCTGTCGATCCTGCTACTGGCCGCCTGCCGCTCCGAGAGCGCACCCCCGGCCACCCCCCGGCCCCTGCGCAGCGAGCCGGTGCTGGAAAATACCGGCTTCGTCGTCGATCTGGACTTCACCACGGATTCAGCCATCTACCGCCTCGGTCGCTGATTTACGCTTTGCGCTCTACACGCATCGATCACCTCCCCCAACGCACGCCGGAACCGCTCCCGGCTGAAACGCTGCGCATGACGACAAATTTCTTCAGCATCGAAACCAGCAGCCTGCGCCTCGAAGGCCTGCACCGCGGCCACGATTCCGGCCACGCTCTGCTGCGGGAAGAGCAGCCCGGTCTTGCCGGGGAGGATGGTCTCCGGCGTACCACCGCCCGCGAACGCGAGCACCGGGCAGCCCGCGGCCTGCGCCTCTACCGCGCTGATGCCGAAATCATCCTGCGCCACGTGTACGAAGGCTTTTGCCCGCCCCAGCAGGGCTGCCAGTCGCTCTTGCGGCTGCCAGCCGAGCAACTGCACGTTGGGCGCGGCGCGTTCGGCCAGCCTGTCGTGCTCCGGCCCCGCGCCCACCACCAGCAACGGGTAGCCCAATTGCGAAAACGCCTCCACCACCAACGCGATCTTCTTGCGCTCCACCAGCCGCGAAACCGTGATGTAGTACTCCTGGCGCGGGAAAAGCGGCTCAAAACGGTGGACGTCCACCGGCGGGTAGACCACCTCTGCCCGGCGGCGGTAAGCCCGGCGGATACAGCCCGCCACCCATTGGGAATTCGCCACAAAATGGTCCACCCGCGCGGCCGCGGCCGCGTCCCACAGGCGCAAATAGTGCAACACCCAACGCGCCGGCCAGGCCTGATACCACGGCAGGGAGGCCACGAAGGAGTGGTAGTTCTGCCACGCGTAACGCAACGGCGTGTGCGTGTAACTGATGTGCAGCTGGTCTGGCGTGGTGAGCACCCCGTGCGCCACCGCATAATGCGACGAAACGATCACCTCGTATTCCCGCAAGTCGAATTGTTCGACGGCAAACGGAAACAACGGCACGAAGCGGTAGTGATCGCGATACACCCCCGGCAACCGGTCGATGAAGCTCGTGCGGATGTCGTGGTGCTCGAAGACCGTGCCCCGAAAACGCGAGCGGTTGTACAGCAAGGTATACACCGGCGCGCGGGGAAACATCTCCAACAACACTTCCAACACTTTTTCCGCGCCGCCCACAAACGGCAAGGCATCGTGAACGATAGCAACTTTCGACATCACGTCCAAGTGTAGCACAAAAACAACCCATGCCCCCCTCCCCCGCCTCCTTGCGGCAAGCCATCCTGCAAACGATTGCTTACGCGGACATCTTCGACTACCCGCTGACGGCTGCCGAGATACACCGTTACCTGATCCGCGTCCCGGCCGCGTTGGACACGGTGGTAGACGCGCTGTCCAACGGGCTGCTGGCCCCGGACGAGATGGCGCGGCGCGGCGAGTACTTCACCCTGCCGGGCCGCGAGGGGCTGGTCGAGACCCGCGAGCAGCGCGCCCGCCTCAGCGCGCGTCTCTGGCCGCTGGCCGTGCGCTATGGACGCGCCATCGCCGGGCTGCCCTTCGTGCGCATGGTCGCCCTGACCGGCGCGCTGGCGGTGGACAACTCCCGCACAGACGACGATCTGGACTACTTAATCGTTACGGAAAGCGGGCGGCTTTGGACGTGCCGCGCCTGGGTGATCTTGCTCGTCCATCTGGTCGCCCGCTCCGGCGTGGTGATCTGCCCCAACTACTTTCTATCCGAAAACGCGCTGGCCCTGGACGACCGCAGCCTGTTCACCGCCCGCGAGCTGGCGCAAATGGTGCCGCTCTCGGGCCTGAGCGTGTACCACCACATGCGCCAGGTCAACGCCTGGGCCGACGCGCTGCTGCCCAACGCGCACGGCCCCCCGCGCCCCGACGTTCCGGCCACCCGCCCACGCGCCCCTCTGCGCCCGCTGGCCGAAACCCTGCTGCGCACCCCCCCCGGCGACTGGCTCGAACGCTGGGAAATGAGCCGTAAAATCACCAAATTCACCCGCCTTCACCCCCACACCAACGAAACCCACTTCTCCCCCGACCGCTGCCAGGGGCATTTTGACGGTTACCGGGCCAAGACGCTGGCAGCATTCGATGAGAGGGTGAAACTTGTGGGGACTCGTGGGGATTCGTAGGAACTCGTGGGAACTCGTAGGAGCTCGTGGGAACTCGTGGGAACTCATAGGAGCTCGTGGGAATTCGTGGGAGCTCGTGGGAACGCAGAACCGCACGCTTTGTGGAGATGGACATGGCAAAACAAGGATACAAAGGATATCAAGGCGATCAGACCCAGACCTATCGTAAACTTTACGGCTACAAAAACCTTCTGGCATGGCAAGCAACTGACGAATTGGCGGCGCGAGTGCATAAGTTGACAACCCGTTTTCACTCACGTTACTATAAACTTGCCAACCAGATGCTTGGCTCCGCCTCGTCCGCCAAGGCCAACATCGCCGAAGGCTATTGTCGCAACGCCTTAGGCGATTACATCCGTTTCTGCGAGATTGCGCGCGGTTCGCTTGGCGAATTAGGTAGCCAGATACAAGACTGTGCGAACGATGGGGGTTAGTGAAAACCGATGAAATTGTCGATCTGCTACGCATCTATGGAGACGCAACGTATTTTTTAGAGCGCCTGATCAAAAGCCTGCGAAAAAAGCGAAAAGATGGCGACTGGGATCGCAGTATGGGCGTGAGAGAGCAACCCGCGGAATACGTGGCCGGCGCAACACCAACAGAAGTAGACTTACCAGAGGACATGAATTTATAAAACCCCACAAGTTCCCACAGTTCCCACAGTTCCCAGAGTTCCCACCGTCCCCAGAATTCCCACAGTTCCCACAGTTCCCACAGTTCCCACCGTCCCCAGAATTCCCACAGTCCCCATGAATCCCCCCACCCTCCTCTTCGGCCAATCCTACTACCTGCGCTTTGACCCCAAATTGTGGCAGGCCATGCAGCCCTACCCGCCGCTGGGAACGCTCTACGCGGCCAGCTACCTGCGCCAGCACGGCTACCGCGTCGCGCTGTTCGACGCCATGCTGGCCGAATCCGAGCAGGAATGGGCTGCCGCCCTCGACCGCGAACAGCCTGATTTTGCCATTCTGTACGAAGACAACTTCAACTACCTCTCCAAAATGTGCCTGCTGCGCATGAGACAGGCCGCCTTCACCATGATCCAGATGGCAAAACAGCGCGGCCTCCCGGTCATCGTGGCCGGCTCCGACGCCAGCGACCACTACGCCCAATATCTGCAACACGGCGCGGACTTCGTGATCCGCGGGGAAGGCGAGATCACCCTGCGCGAGCTGCTGGATAGCCTGACCGGCAAGAGCAACACCCCCCCGGAGCAGATTTTGGGACTGGCGTTTTATGAAGAGGAGAAGGGGAGAAGGGGAGAGGAGGAGAAGAGGAGAAGGGGAGAGGAGGAGAAGAGGAGAAGGGGAGAGGAGGA
>JALUWE010000448.1 GCA_027019845.1 Anaerolineales bacterium
CATCGAACAAGTTTTCGGATCCTCATAAGGATCTTCGGTACCGCGCCGATTGCGTGCCGTACCGATACCATGGACGTGCGGCCACCTGATTGTCGGCGCCCACCGGACGACGAACAATTCCCGCCTAGAGCAATGATGCCGCATAAAGCAAAACAAAGGCCAGAACGTAGCCCGCAATTTGCCCTATATCAAGGCGGGAAAATCTCACATCAGAGACCCAGTAGCGTTGCAAACCGAGCGCCACTATTGTGACCGCAAGCAACGTAGAGGTGCTACGCATGACAAACAAATTCACAAAGCTATACAAGGCGATCGCAAGGGCGAGAATCTGAAATCCAAGTCGAGTATCGGCATCCCGGCCGGGGTACCGCGCAAGCTGCACAATAATATTGAGAAATACCAGAAGGCCTATAATGCCAAACTGAAGTAGCGCCGAGATATATTCCTGGTGCGGGTGTCCCAGAAAAGAGACATCCAAGGCGGGGTTGGGCTCAGACTGCAGCCATGCCTCCTTAATTGCGGCAATGTGATCTCCTGTCCCAAGGCCCAACAGCCAGTGGTCTCTGACGGCACGGAGCCCGTAGTAGACGATTCCAATGCGCCAGCCGATCGCGCCTGTAAAGCGGCCTTGCTCAGCCAGTGAGTGAATCTCCAAAAGGGTGGCGTCAGCGTGCTGCCGGAACACGGGGTTGTGTTCGTAAGCCAGGAATCCCGCGCCTGCTGCCGCGAGCAGGTATATGCTCAAGTAAAATGTTCTCTTCTTGACGGCTTTGGCCAGTAACACCAGTAACAACAGCGCGGCGGTTAGGATCCAGCCGGTACGTTGAGGATTGACAAATATGGCCAGCAAGGTCAAAGCGGCGAGCGCGCCGAGGGGAAACATGTAGCGGGGACGTCTGAAGAACCGCAGGGTGTAAACGATAACCAACGCAAACGACACCGAAAGCACGAACGACCAAGGCAGTGGATTAGCCGTAGGGCTGGGGCTGCCGGGGACACCCCAACGGCCACCACCATGGGGATGGGGAGGCAAGATGCCAAAATATATGCCAAGCCCCCAAAAAACACCAACTGCCAGCCCCAGCGCCAATGCACCCATCATCCTGGGGATGAAGCGCCGATCAATGAATGTGGAGAACAACAGAGGATAAAGGAGATAATCGGCAACATGTACTATCTTGATGCCATATCCCAGATCATCAGAGCCAAGCAACCAAATCACATGAAGCGCAAAATAAAGTGAAAAAGCAAGGATCACGGGGTCCCGGAGGGGTGCAGAGAGATATCGCACATAGTGTCCCCGTATCAGAAACAGGATTAGCAGTAGAAACAGGGCGGGCCTGCGGACTTCCTTGAGATAAGGGGCTCCGAAACAGAAAATGACCAAGAGATGGTTTGCCCAGGTATTGATTTGCTGTTCGGAAGGCCAGATTGATGCCAACCGCCCGGCGTAATATCGCCACAGGGGGTGGTCTTTACTGAGGCGCGTTGTGGTACGCACTCGCGAGCGTGACAGAGACATGACGATATTTTCTCGATTTTCTATATCAACAATTGCAGAAACTGGTCGATTTCGCGCTGTGGGTTAAAAACGCGCTTTGCAAGCTCGACATTCGCTTGCATGGGGATGGAAG
>JALUWE010000449.1 GCA_027019845.1 Anaerolineales bacterium
CGGGCTACGTGTTCCCAGCTGCCAGCGCGGGGGTCTACGCGGCGGTAGTCGATGACCGAGAAGCCGTCGTCGGAGGAGTAGGGGAAGAAGGGCAGCAGGTGTACGCCGCTGATGACTCCCCGAAGATGTTTTTCCAGGAAGCGGAACAGGGTTTGCAGGGGCGGTTCGCCCGGGGCGCGGAATTGGTCCGCGTAGGTGATCAGGATGGCGTCCCGTTCGGTCAGCCGGTCGCCGGGCTGGGGGTGGGGGTGGGGGTGGGGATGGCGTTGTCGAAAGTCATCCAACATGGCCTGCCAGCGCGGCCAGATGCGCGCGGCTTTCTCATGGCCGTACAAAAACGCGAGCAGAGAGCGAATACGTTCTTGCGGGGTCATGTTTGAATGGCTTCCCAGTAGGTGTTGGGCAGGTGGAGGGTGCGGATGATGTCGGGGTCGAGGTTTTGGTAGCGCATTTTGAGCAGCGCGATGGGGATGCGGTGGGTGACCAGGCCGAGGCGTGCGTTCGGGTGGCGGGCGCTGATCTCATCCACGGCCTGGTAGACGCGCGCCTGCACCTGTTCGAGCGTTTCCCCGCCGGGAGGGGCAACCTGCCAGGGTTGGGTTTCCCAGCGGCGGAACAGGTCGGGGTAGAGGGCTTCGATTTCGGCGCGCAGCCGGGTCTGCCAGTCGCCCTGGTGGATTTCCATCAGCCGCGGTTCGCGGAAGAGGGGGATGTCGAGGGCGCGGGCGAGGATGTCGGCGGTCTGGGCGGCGCGGCGCAGCGGGCTGGTGTACAAAAGTTGGATGCCGCTGTTTTGCAGGGCCCCGGCCAGTTGGCGTGCCTGGGCAAGGCCTTTGGCGTTCAGCGGCGGGTCGGCTTGCCCCTGGTAGCGGCCTTCGACGTTCCAATCGGTTTCGCCGTGGCGGATGAGGTAGAGGGTGGGCATGTTCAGTGGTCAGTTTTCAGTGGTCAGTTTTCAGTGGTCAGGCTGGCCTACCTGTCTACCTGTCTACCTGTCTTACTTGTCTTACTTGTCTTACTTGTCGCCTGTCTTACTTGTCTTACTTGTCTGCCTTCCCTCGTGCAACGAGTTCGACCAATGAGACCAGTAAGACCAATGAGACCAGTAAGACCAATGAGACCAGTAAGACAAATCAGACCACCTTGTCTACCGGTCTACCTTACTTACCCTCCCATCCTCCGTCTCCCGTCTCTCCTCCCACTTCCGGCAATATTCCGGGATTTTGAGCATGGGCGGGCGTTCCAGTTCCGCGATTTCCTCGACCTCCAGGAAGTATTGGCCCGGTTCGTAGCGCACGATTTTCATGCTGCGGTTGACGTCTTCCAGCATGGACTGGCCGTAGCGATGCTCCAGCTTGCGGATCAGGGTCTGGATGATGGCAAACGACATTTTGCTGAGGTTGGTCAGGGACTGGTTTTTGTGGATGCGTTCGAGCAAATCCACCTGCGCGATGGATGAGAGTTTGAAGCGTTCGAAGATGTCGATCAGCAGGCCGATTTCGACGCCATAGCCGGAGCTGAAAGGCACCTGTTCGAGCACCTTCCGCCGCCCGCCATACTCACCCGCCAGGGGTTGGATGACGCCCGACAGACCGGGGTAGAACAGGTTGAGCAGAGGCCGGGCGGTCAGTTCGGTGACGCGGCCACCGCGTCCGGGTTGGAGTTGGCCGCCGGATTTCAGGGGCCGGCGGTAGAAGCCTTTGACGAACATCAGGCTGGTGCGGGTGAGCAGCGGGCCGATCAGGCCGTAGACGAAACGGGGGTGGAAGTTGGCGATGTCGGTGTCTACCCAAAAGATCAAATCGCCGCGCGTGACGTACAGGCTCTTCCACAGGGCCTCTCCTTTGCCATCCCGCGCGCCGTATTGCGGCAGCACCTCCTGGTGGATGTAGACCGGAACCCCCAGGTCTGCGGCGATCTCGCGGGTGCGGTCGGTGGAGTTGGAGTCCATCAGCACGATTTCGTCTAGCAGGGGCACTTGCTCCATCAGAACGCGCTGGGTGGCACGGATGATGTCGCCGATGGTGGCCTCTTCGTTGAGGGCCGGTAACGCCAGGCTGATGGTCACGCCGCGCTCTTCTTTGAGGGCCACCAGCCTGGACAAATTGGCGAATTCGTCGGCGTGAAAAGTGTTTTCCGCGAACCAGCGGTCTACCAGCACGGAAATGGCTTTGGACCCCAGGCGGGAAGGGTCGCCCTTGGGGATGCGCCGTTTGGTCTTGACCGCGATGACCGCGGCTGGTGAGTGCTGCAAAATCCTGTCGGTGATGGCGCCCAGGGAGGCGGTGCTTTTGGCTGGGGTGGCTTTGGTGCCCATGATCACCAGATCGAAACCCCGCGAGACCTCCAGGATTTTTTCGGCGGGTTCGCTGGCGATGGCGGTCTGGTGTTCTACATCCGGCATCTCGTCCAGAATCTGGCGCATACCGGCGAACTTTTTGGCCTCTTTTTCCTGGCTTTCCTCCTGGCGGATGTTCAGGGAGGTGATCTGGATCTCATTCCGGTGTGCCAGTGCCAGGCTGAGGCGCAAAGCGCGTTCCGCGTGGGGGTCGCCCAGGTTGGGAACCAGAATGCGCTTGACTTTCTGCGGGAAGGGGCCGCGCAGCAAGGCGACGTCGCACGGGGGATGGGAGAGTATCTCTGCGGCGGTCAGGCGCAAGGCTTTCAGTTGGGAAGGCCATTCCAAAACCAGCAGGTTGATGCTGGATTCTTCGGCCAACGTAACACGGACGTCATCCCAGGGAGTGTAGGTGACGCGGATGCGCGCTTTGGCGCGCAGGTTGATGCGGTCGGTGTTCTTCTGGATGATTTTGCGCAACCGGCCGGCAGCAGCCGCGCCTGCGCTCAGGTTGTCCCCCTCCTCCACCGGCACGACGCCCAGCAGCAACACCGGGCTGAAGGTCGCCAGGCAGCGACCCAGGGACAGCAGGGAGTCCGTGTCGCTGTCCGGCGTCAGCACGATCAGAGTCCTTGCAGGGCGCTTTTTCGGCTCTTGAAGTAGCGAGAAGTTGTTGGGAAATTTTTGCATCATGGCATTGTCGGAGATGGTTACACAGAGGATTACACGGAGATTTCCTCTTCGTCGTACCGGCGCGCGGCCTCGATCAGGGGGATGAGATGGTTTTGGAGGATGCGCTGCCAGGTAAAGTGTTCGACCACCCTGCGTCGCAGGCGGTAGGCGCGGTCGTGTTTCAGGCGGGCCGCGATCTGGCCCGCGACCGCGTCCGCGTCCCCGCGCGGGTCGAACAAATGGACGAAATCGCCCCCGCTCTCGCGCACCGGCGGGATGTCGGCGGCGAACACAGGCAGCCGCGCCAACCCGGCCTCCAGCACCGGGATACCGAAGCCCTCCCGCAGGCTGGGGAACAGCAGTAAGTCGGCCAGGCGGAAGAAATCGGCCACCACCTCATCCGGCAGATGCAGCGGCTGGCCGTCCTCGCCCTGTTCGTAAAGGAAGTGTATCTGTTGTTCCACACCCAGCTCGCGGCGCAAGGTGGTGAGCGCTTGCAGGTAGGCCAGGTTCTTGGGGTTGTGGGGGCCGGGCGGGCCGGTGACGACCAGAACGGGGTTGGGGAACCTCTCTCGGAGTGCAGCGGTGATGCGGATGGCGAATTCGATGTTTTTGCGCCGCGTGACGCGGGCCGGGAGCAACAGGAGGGGATCGGCTGCGGCCAGGCCGAGGCGGGCGGCCAGCTCGCGGGTAAGGGGCGCCAGCTTCAGGAACTCGCCCAAATCCACCCCGGGGGTCACCACGCGGATGTGTTCTTCGGGTAGTCCGAACAACCCGGCCAGCCGTCTGCGCCGGTGTTGGGAGACGGTCACGTAGCGAACGCCAGGCCAGGGTTCCCGCAGCAGCTCCCAGGGGTAGCCGTCGTGCAACGCGGGGGTGTACAGTTCGTCCAGCCAGGCGAAGTCGTGACACCAGGCGATCAGGCGGGGGCTGCCGGACTGGTTGAGACGGTGCAGGGCCGCGGTCAGGGGGAGATTTTTGTGCAGGGTGAGGGCGTTGTGGACGACACAAACCGGGATGTCTTCCAAAAGCTCCCCCAACCGGACGGCCAGCCGCCCGGTCAAGGCGTGGAATTGCGGCGGAACTTCGCCCGCGGCCAGGGCTTTCCCGACCGTCAGGACTTCGGGGTGGCGGGAATCCGCTTCGGGCAGGCGATGAAAGGCGACATCGGGATGAAAGGCATCCCCCCGCCCCGCGACCACATGCACATCATAGCCCGCCTGGGACAGCAGCCGGGCGTGGTGGTAGATGGTGCTTTCCACGCCGCCGACGATGGGTGGCGCGGCGTAGTGCAGGATGGCGATTCTTGCTTGCATGTCAAATTAGCCCCTGACTTTCGTGGAGCAGGGCTACCAGGCCGTTGCGCAACACGCGGTAGGAGTAGTAACGTCTTCCGATTTCGTAGTTGTGCGCGCACATTTGGGCCGCTTTGTCGGGATGGAGGAGAATGTCCCTGGCCTTCTGGACAGTGCTCTCCTCGATCACATTGCCGATGCCGATCACGTCGAACCCTTTCGGCTGAATGTCGATGCGGTAGATGGCGTACATTCCCATCACGATGGGGCGTTTGTAATAAATGGTTTCCAGAAACGCGTTGCCAAACCCCTCGACCGTGGATGGGTAGGTGACCAGGTCGGCCTGCTGGTAAGCGTCCGCCAGCGAGTAAATCTTTTTGCCATCCGCGCTGGTGGAGCGGTAATAACCAAATCGCTCGGAGGCAAATAACACTCTGACACCCATCAGGTTGGCGTAGTCTTGCAGGTATTTCTGGTAGCTCAGGCCTTCGTCGCCGGCCGCGTGCGTGATCACCAGGGTACATTTCAGATCGAGACGGCGCACCAGCTCGATGGCGTGTTCGATGCGTTTGCGCGGCACGATGCGGGTGGGCTGGAGGATGAAGTATTCGTCCTCTGCGATGCCCAATTCGGCGCGCAGGTCGTCTGCGTAGCCGTCCGGCTCCGGCGGCGGCGTGTCGAAATCCATCACGTTGGGGATCAGCACGGAACTGGCGCCGGTGCGCCGGGCCAGTTCCGCGCCGGCAGCCGAATTGATTACCACGTGCCGCAGGGAAGGCAAAACAGGCGGGAAAGCGGCCCGCAGGTAATCCGCGGCCGCGTTGACTGCGTAACGCTGGCGTTCCCAGGCAAAATCGTGGTGGTGCCCAATGGCTGGCAGACAGGTCTCGGCCAGGAACTCCGTGATGGCCAGCCCGAGGGGGACGTTCATGGGGATGGCCAGCGCGTTTTCGATGATCAGCAAGTCGATGCCAAACTGTTCGACAAACGTGCGCAGATGTTCTTTCAGGTGGAAGCGGAGAAAATGAACTCTTCCAGAGGTTTTGGAAGAGCGCCGGTAGTCGTCGAACAGATCGGTTTGCAGGGATTGAATTTGGGGGTGATTGAAATGCGCCTCCGGCACCAGGTAGGTCCGATTGGCAGGCCGGTCGGATTCTCCGGTGAAAAAGAAACTCTTATACCCCAGGCTCTCCAGCACCCCCGTCCATTTTTCCGTTTCCAGGGAGACGCCATCCGTCCCTGCCAGCCGCGGAGAAATGAAGCCGATTCTTTTTTGGTGTGCGTGCATGTCACTCCCTTGCCGTACGTGGATTTGGTTCCCCTCTTAAGTATACCGTACTCCTGGTGACCTGACGCTTTTGCCCCGATGTCCCTAACCTGCCAGGAGTTACGCAGTTCATGCCTGCTGTTGCCTGTGTCATTCGACCGGGGACGGAGGGCGGTTGTTCGGGGCGTGGTTATTGGTGGTCGGGGCGACCGGCCGGTCGCCCCGACGGTCGCTGCGCTCCGAATTCTTCAGTCGCTGCGCTCCCTCAAAATGACAAAAGGGGCGTGTGGCATTCCGGCAGAGCTTACGCAGTGCTCGCACTGATAATGACAATTCCAAAAGGGGGCTTTTATCCGAAGCTCAGGTTCCCTACAAGATCATGCTAACGCCAACCCCCTTACCGGAGACTTCCGAAAACTTGTGCTGTTCAGAATTTCGCTCTACTGATACCGACCACTGACCACTGAATACTGAACACTGAATACTGAACACTGAACACGTCATCCCATATCCCGCAACAACTCCCCCAATTTCCGCTCTAGCACCTCCAGGGAGAAGTGCTCGCGGGCGATGGCGTAATTGGTCTCGGCCATTTCCCTTGCTTCTTCGGGGTGATCGAGAAAATACCGTGTTTTGTCAACCGCGCTTTGGTTTACAAATCCGTCCAACTCAATGAGTTGGAAACCCAAAGGCCGGATGTCGGCGTTATACACCGGATAACGGTTGACCACGATCAGCCGTTTGAAGTAGATGGCCTCCAACAAGGCGTTCCCGAAGCCCTCATACACACTGGGGTAGGTAATCAGGTCGGCGTGCGGGTAAACGTCCCAAAGGGAGTAAATTTTGTGGCCGTTGATGCGGGCGCGCTCGGCTCCCACCAGGTAATTGAACAGCCGCAAATCGACCCCCATCATGCGGGCCTCCCGGTGAAGCCAGCGCCAATAGGATTGGCCTTCGTCCTCTGTGCTGTGGGTGATATACAGGTTAGGGTGGGGCAAGTCCAAGCGTTGCACCAATTCGATAGCCGTTTCGATGCTCTTACGGCGAATGACGCGTGTGGGCTGCAAGATGAAGACGTCGTCCGGGGCCAGCCCCAACGCCTCGCGCACGTCCCGGCTGTAGTCATCGATCCCGGGCGGGGGGGTGGCGAAGTCGTGAACGTTGGGGATCACCACCGAATCGATGCCGCGGCGTGCTTTCAAGCGTTTTTGTGCAATGGAGTTAATGGTAATGTGTTGGATGCTCGGCAGTTTCGCCGGAAAAGTGGTGTCGAGCAAACCCAGAATAGCGTTCGTCTGGTAGCGCTGGCGTTCCCAATAAAAATCATGGTGGTGCGCGATGGTGTTGATCCCCAATTCCGCGATCAGGCCCGTCAGGCAGACGCCCAGGGGGAGGTTCATCGGGATGGTGAGCGCGTTCTGGACGATGATCAAATCCAGCTTGTTAGAGCGGATGAAAGCGCGCAGGGGGGCACGCATCTCATCTGCCAGGGCGTAAATCTCATCCGCCAGGGTATCCCCATCTTCCTGGCCGGTGCCATTCTCGAAGGCGCGATGGCTCAAGGCGCGGATAGAATGGTATTCAAAGTGCAAAGAGGGGATCAGCGTACCACCTTTTGCATAGCCGCCCAATTCTCCGGCACAGTAAAACAGTTCGTGTCCCATACGCCGGAGCACTTTCGACCACTTTTCCACCTCGAGAGAAACGCCGTCCGTGCCTTTCAGGCGAGTGGCGATAAAGCCGATGCGCATACAATTACTCCAAAAAGCAAGTTCTTATATGGACATTTAACCTTGAAATCTGATTATAGTTACGGAGAAAACAAGAATGAACCCCACGATTTTCCTAACCCCAGGGGTTCAGCCGTTGTGCAAGACCCAATCGAGTAATTCGGCCAGCGAACAGGTTGCCAGCCCGATCACGTGGTCCCCGCCCGCGTAGAACAGGTGGAGCGTGCCATCCACCACCGGGTTGGCGCACGAGAACACCACCCGCGGCACGTCTCCCTTGATCTCCCACATCTCTTGCGGCTCGAAGATCGGCTACCGCGCCCGGCGGATGACGCGGCTGGGGTCGTCCAGGTCTAGCAGGCAG
>JALUWE010000450.1 GCA_027019845.1 Anaerolineales bacterium
GTTGGAGGCCGCTGGGCAGGCTGGCGATGAAGGCCGAACTGGAGGCCCCGCTGAGCGTCGAGATTGGCGGACAGGACGCAGGGCGCGCCTTCCGGGTCGAACAGATCGAACTGCTGCCCAACAAGCGGGTTGAGCTGGGGGAAGACTGGCACACCATCAGTTACCTCTCGATTCCGCGCCCCCTTTCCGGTCGAGTTGGGCTGCACAGTCCCGTCTTGGGCCAAACCTATCTCGTGCAGCCGCACCAATGGGGCAACATCTGGGTCTATGGCATGGAGATCATCCTGGCAGGCTACATGACGCGCGGCGAGTTCAGAAGACGCGCCAAACGTCTGCCAGCAGGCAGCCGGGTTTTTCAATACCCGCGCACACGCACGGACAACTGGTCTGTTCCCGTGGCAGATTTACACGCCATCCCCGATCTGTTTGTGCGCGCCCAAAATTGGCGCCACCAACAAGCAGGCAGAATCTGACAGGACTTACGCAGTTGGGAACTGTGAGCACCTGTCATTCTGAGGGAGCGCAGCGACCGAAGAATCCGGAGCGCAGCCTGTCATGTCATTCTGAGGGGCGTCAGCCCCGAAGAATCTCCCTCATCGCAAGCGAGATTCTTCGCTCCCCGTCCCCGGCGTCCGCCCAACCTCCTGGACGCTTCCAATGACTACGCGCCGAACAAGGGGATTGAAACTTGATGCGACCGTCGGGGCGACCGGCCGGTCGCCCCGACCCCCGGTCCCCCGTCATCCGTCCCCCGTCACCCACTTCCATCTCCCCCGCCATCGCCGAGATTCTTCGCTCCCCTTGGTCGCTCAGAATGACACAAGCAACAGCGCTCAGAATGACACAAGGCGATAGCTGGCATGAACTGCGTAAGTACTGAATCTGAGAAAAAAAACGCGCAAAAGTGGGTTTTTATAGTACAATTGTTCTGTCCGTTGAGTGTACAAGAACACTGCACGGGTGAGTCACACTCGGAACGGCAACACCATCACTCAATGAAAGGAGCGTTATCATGTATCAAAAAATCTTCATCATTGGAAACCTGGGGCGCGATCCGGAAATGCGCTACACCCCCTCGGGGCAGGCGGTCACTAATTTCTCCGTAGCAACCAATCGCCAATACACCGACTCCAACGGCCAACGCGTCAAAGAGACCATCTGGTTTCGCGTCTCCACCTGGGGCCGGCTGGCCGAAAACTGCAACCAATACCTGCGCCGGGGCAGCAAAGTGCTGGTCGAGGGCCGTATCACCGCTGACCCGGCCACCGGCGGGCCCCGAATCTGGACTCGTCAGGACGGAACCGTAGCAGCGTCCTTCGAGATTTCAGCCAATAACGTACAATTCCTCTCCACCCGTGCGGAAGCGGAAGCCTACCAACAAAGCCAACCCTCCGGTCAGGTGGCCGAACCCGAAGAAGACATCCCCTTCTAAGCTGATCTTCATCCCTCCCGAACGACCGTGCCCGTTTTTACGGCAGACTCGCCAGGTTTTGCACAAAGAGTTTGCCGGAAACGGGCACTTTTTGGATTAGAATGGTACGCACCTAAGCCCGACAGATCAAGTTCGCAAGCCACCAGGAGTTTTTTATGTCCACCCCCCCGAGACGCGTTCAACAACTACCCTCCATTGAAATCCCCAAGGAACTCAACCCCGTATACGCCAACATGGTTCGGATCGCGCACATGCCCTCCGAATTCGTCATCGATTTTGCCCTCAAAGTGCCGGGCAACCAACCGGCCAGGGTGATGGCGCAGGTGCTGATGTCACCGCTGAGCGCAAAGTTATTCCACCGCGCCCTGACCGAAAATTTGTCGAAATTCGAGAACACTTTCGGTGAGATCAAGATTCCCGGCGAGAGTTCTTTGGATGAATACGCCAAACTTTTTCGCCCTCCCCCAAAAGAGTAGCCATGGACCAACTGGAAAACATTGCCGAAAAGGCACACACCGTCTTCGAGACCCGTACCGCGGCGCGTGAACGCGCGCTGTCCCAGGCGCGCACGCTGGTACGGCACGCATCGCGCGCCATACGCGCTGTCCACCGTGAAGAACGCCCCCTGGCACGTGAACATCTAACCAAAGCCTCCGAACTGGCCGCCTCCCTGCGCAACAATCTGGACGAATTCCCAGACCTGTACTACGCGGGGTACACACAAGACGCCCTCAAAGAATACGCCGAAGCCAGTATCGTGTACGCCCTGCTGGACGGGGAAGCGCTCCCCACCCCTGAAAAGCTGGGCCTGCAATACAACACCTACCTCAAGGGGCTGGCCGAGGCCGTGGGCGAAATGCGCCGCCGCTGCCTGGATATTTTGCGTGAAGGCCACTCCCACGAGGCCGAGCGCGTGCTGGCAAACATGGATGAAATCTACGGCGTCCTCGTCACCATGGATTACCCGGACGCTATCACCGGCGGGCTGCGCCGTCTGACCGACATCGTCCGCAGCATCACAGAGCGCACCCGAGGCGACCTGACCCTCAGCCTGCGGCAGGAGCAACTGGAAAAAAGCCTGCGCAGCCTGGAGAGCAGGCTGGATAATGCAGCGTGAGACGCAACAGAGACACTGTACGCGCTTCGGAAATCGGCACCTTTCTCTACTGCCGCCGCGCCTGGTGGTACCAGCGACAGGGTGAACCATCCGAGAACCAGGCCGAGCTGCTGACCGGCGCGAAAATGCACGAGCAGCACGGGCGGGTGGTATTGGCCGCGGTCGTCTTGCGTGCAGCCGGCTACGCGCTTCTCCTGCTTGCCCTCGTGCTGCTCACCATCTATCTGCTGAACACCTTTTTAACGTTCTAACGTTCCAACCTCACCCCCTCCATGCCAGCCCTCATCCTGCTCACGCTTCTGATCGCCCTGATCTTCCTCTGGCAGGCCAGCAGGAAACAGAGACAGGCCGGTCTGCCAGGCGGGCGCATCATCTACACCGATACGCAGGGGTGGCGCAGGGTTGAACAGCCGCTCTACGACCCCATATTGGGTCTGACCGGGAAGCCGGACTACCTCATCCGCCGCGGCAAAACCATCATCCCGGTGGAAGTCAAAACCGGACGCACCCCTCCCGCCCCCTACGATTCGCACATCTTTCAACTCGCGGCCTACTGCGCTCTCGTGCATCGGGCCGCTGGCGCACGCCCGCCCCACGGGCTGATCAAATACCCCCAGCGCACCTTCGAGATCGATTACACCCCCGCGCTGGAACACGCCTTGTTGGATTTGCTGGACGAGATTCGCCAGCACAGACGCAAACGAACGGTCAACCGCTCTCACGAATCCCGCGCCCGTTGCACGCGTTGCGGCTATCGCACGATTTGCGATCAGCGGCTTTGAAGCCATTTTCACCATGAGGCGGATATAATACCCGTATGTCCACCCCTTCTTTCCAATCGATTGCCATCGGCGCCCACCCGAAATTGCCCCTCGCCATCCAGGAAGCCGCAAAAATTGCTGCATTTCTGAAATCCCACGGGGTACAGCACACCATACACGGCCCGATGAACGCCCAAGAACTGGCAACCGGCGTGCAAAAGCGAGAATTCGACCTGTGGATCGCTCTCGGCGGCGATGGCACCATGCTGCGCAGCGGCCACCTCTGCGGCCCGTATGGCCTGCCCATTTTGGGGATCAACATGGGAAACATAGGATTCCTGACCGGAATTCAACGTCAGGAATGGCCCGACATGCTTCTGAAAGTGCTCGACGGGGACTACTGGCTGGAACCCCGCATGATGCTCAAAACAGAACAGTTTCGGAACGGACACTCCCTCGGCCATTGGCACGTACTCAACGAAGCCATGGTCGGCCGCGGATACCACATGCGCCCCGTCCGCCTGGTCACCAGCGTAGACGGACACTACCTGACCACCTATGTTGCCGACGGCCTGATCGCGGCCACCCCGACCGGCTCCACCGCCTACGCGCTGGCCGCGGGCGGGCCCATCCTGCCCCCTGACCTGCGCAACATTTTACTCGTCCCGGTGGCGGCCCACCTCTCCTTCGACCGCCCCATTGTGCTCGCCGAAGGTTCTTTCGTCCGCATCACCGTTCACACCGATCACACCGCTTCCCTCAGTCTGGACGGGCAGACGCCAATCGATCTCGAAAACGGCGACCACGTTGAGGTGCGCGCCAGCGAATACACCGTGCAATTCGTCCGTCTACAAGACCTGGGATATTTCTACCGCAACCTGACCTCCCACATGAATCGCAACTTCTTCTCAGGAGCAGAAGCATGACCGAGTCGCTGCCCGAAGTTGACCCGTATGTCCCGGTGACATATTGCGCCAACCATCCTGATACCGAAACCACTCTGCGCTGCAATCGCTGCGAGAAGCCGATCTGCGCCAAGTGCGCCATCCGTACCCCCACGGGATACCGCTGCGAGGAGTGTGTGCGCGGCCAGCAAAAAGTCTTCGAAACCGCGCTGGCACAAGACTACATCATCGCCATCCTGATAGCGGGCATCCTCTCCTTCCTGGGAAGTCTGATCGTGCCGCGGCTGGGCTTCTTCACCATCCTGCTGGCGCCAGGGGCCGGCGCGGTGATCGCTGAGGCCGTGCGCCGCGCCATCCGCAAGCGACGCTCCCAACGGCTGTTTCAATGGACTGCTGCCGCGGTGGTGGTTGGCAGCCTGTTCCCCATTTGCACCGCCATATTCGGCCTCTTGCTGTCTTTGATGGGCGCAAGCGGCGGGGGTGGCCTGGGATTCTTTGGCTTTGGCCTGATCTGGCAGGGCCTCTACACATTCATGGCCGCCTCCACTGCCTACTATCGCCTCTCGGGCATCCAATTGTAGGAGGAAAACTGGAAACAGGCACTCCATGACCAAAATCAAACAAATCAACCACATCGCCATCGTCGTCGAAGACATCGACCAGGCCCTGACCTTCTGGCGGGACGCGCTGGGGCTGGAACTCTCCCACGTGGAAGACGTGCCCGACCAGGAAGCGGTGGTCGCGTTCCTGCCTGCCGGGGGCAGCGAGATCGAACTCGTCAAACCCACTACGGATGATTCCGGCATTGCGCGCTATCTGCAAAAACGCGGGGCCGGAATGCACCATATCTGCCTGGAAGTGGACGACATCGAGGCGGCACTGTCCCGCCTGCGGGCGCACGGCGTGCAATTGATCAACCAGACGCCCACCATCGGTACTGGCGGCAAGAAAATCGCCTTCATCCACCCCAAAAGCACCCACGGCGTGCTGGTCGAGTTATACGAACTCAACCCAGAAGAGCCGGAAATCCGCCTGATGCGCGCCCGCCAGCTTGCCGACCGGGTGCTGACCCGCGGGCAGGTGGCCGCGGCTGCCGCGCTGGGCTTCCTGCGCGCCTTGCGGGACGGCGAGCGGAACGGCGAAAAGATCGTGATCGAGGAAAAAACGAAATGAACGAAGCCACACTGAAAAAATCCGCCCTGCGTAAATTCCCCGCGCATGGATGGGTGGGGTTAGCCCTGATCCTGGTGTTCTGGCCGCTCAATTGGAGCCTTTCCGGCCGTATGCCGATCACGGCATACGGCTTTTTCCCGCTCTGGTTGGGGTATAGCCTGGCAGTGGACGCCCTCAACGTCTACCGCACGGGCACTTCGCTGATCACCCGCGGAGTACGCCGCTACGTGGGGTTGTTCCTGGTCTCCGCGCCGGTATGGTGGATTTTCGAGGTGTTCAACTGGCGCCTGCAAAACTGGTATTACGTCGGGCGGGAGCTGTTCAGCGATCTGGAATACGCGCTGCTGGCCAGCCTGAGCTTCTCGACCGTCATCCCCGCGGTGTTCGGCACCGCAGAATTGATCGCCAGCACGGAATTTGTGCGCCGAATGCGCCCGTGGATCGTCATCCGCCCCACTCGCCCGGTCACCATTGGGTTTGCCCTCACCGGCTTGGGGATGCTGCTCGCCATGATGACCTGGCCGCGCATCTTTTTCCCTTTTCTGTGGCTCTCACTGTACTTCATCTTCGCGCCGATCAACGTCTGGTTGGGCAACCGTTCGCTGGTCGAGCGCGTCCGGGAGGGGGACTGGCGCCCGGTGGCGTCCCTGTTTTTAGGGACGCTGGTCTGCGGCTTTTTTTGGGAATTCTGGAACTTTTTTTCGTTCCCCAAGTGGGTCTACACCGTGCCGTGGGGCAACTTCTGGCACATCTTCGAGATGCCGCTGCTGGGCTACGGCGGCTACCTGCCCTTTGGGTTGGAGCTTTTCGCGGTCTATCACCTGGCAATGGGGCTGTTGGGGCAAGGGAAGACGGATTACGTCACTGCCGGGCTGTTTGGAAGGAGCGGGTGACTCTCTCCCTCAGTGCTCGTCTGGAAGAAAGCGAACCCGTGGCTCGCTGCGGCTGGCCAGCGTGCAAGGCGGCCTGCTGCGTGTACGGTGTGTGGGTGGATTTGCAAGAAGTGGCGGACATCCGCGCCCACGCGGCGTTGATCCAGCCCCATTTGCCCCCCGAACACCGCGATCCAGACGGCTGGTTCGACGGGGAAACCGAACCCGACCGGCACACGCCCTCCAAAACCGTCACCCACACCCGCGTGGTCGCTGACCCCGATCACTACGGCGGTTCGGCCTGCGTGTTCCTGCGGGGCGATCATCGCTGCGCCTTGCAGGTGGCCGGGGAAGCCAACGGGCTGCACCCCTGGCGGTTCAAACCGTTCTACTGCGTGCTGCACCCCCTCGATCTGGACGATCACGGGCGCATCACTCTGGACGAGGTGCGCTTCATGGTGGACGAACCCGCCAGCTGCCTGCGCCGGTCCGAAAAGCCGGTCGTACTGCGGGAGCTGTTCGCGGAAGAACTCGAGTACCTGACGGTGATCAGGGGGCAGTAGTCAGTGTTCAGTATTCAGTGGTCAGGGTTCAGTGGGGGGCAAGAAGCAGCCAACCCATCACTCATACCGCAGCGCTTCTACCGGCTCCAGGCTGGCGGCACGATTAGCGGGATAAATGCCGAAGAACAACCCCACCGCGGCGGAGAAAATGGTCGCCAGCAGCACCGCGTCCAGCCCGATGGCCGGGATGAACTCGGTGTCGTTGGCCGCGGCGATGCGTCCCACCGCGAACGAGATCAGCCAACCCAGCCCGATGCCGATCACCCCGCCGATCAGACTCAACACCGAAGATTCGGTCAAAAACTGGATCAAGATGTCGCTCTTGCGCGCGCCCAATGCCTTGCGCAGCCCGATCTCGCGCGTGCGCTCGGTGACCGAGACCAGCATAATGTTCATGATCCCGATCCCGCCGACCAGCAGCGAGATGGCCGCGATACCGCCCAGGAAGATGGTCAACACGCTGGTGATGGTCGAAAAGGTGTCCAGGAATTCTTGCTGGGTGACGATGGTGAAGTCGTCCAGGCCGACTTCGGTGCGGTGGCGGGTACGCAGAATTTGGGCAACTTCTTCCTGCGCCTGGGGCACGGCTTCCGCGCTGATGGCCTGCACGATGATCAGGTCTACTTTATCGCTGCCACGGCGCAGCAGGCGGGTTTGCGCCGTGGTCAGGGGCACGATCACCCGGTCGTCCTCGCTGGGGCCCAACCCGCCGCCGCCTTTAGCCTTCAGCACGCCGATCACCCGGAAGGGCTGGCCCTCGATGCGCACGGTCTCCCCCACAATGGCCTCGGTGCGCCCGAACAGGGCTTC
>JALUWE010000451.1 GCA_027019845.1 Anaerolineales bacterium
TCTTCGAGTACGACAGCATCGAGACCGCCACCCGCGAGAGTTGGGACAGGCATATCGAATCCAACCTGCGTGCCCCGGTGGTGCTGACCCAGGCCTTTGCGGCCGACGCGCCCGCCCCGCGCCGCGACGAGCGCGGCGAGCCGGTTCCACAGGCACTGGTGGTGAACATGCTGGATCAGCGCGTGCGCAAGCTGACGCCGGAGTTCATGTCCTACACCGTGGCCAAGATGGGGCTGTGGGCGTTTACCCGCACCGCCGCCCAGGCGCTCGGCCCCAGGGTGAGGGTCAATGCCATCGGCCCCGGCCCCACCCTGCGTGGCGCCAATCAGAGCGAGCACCATTTCGGCCGCCAGCGCACTGCCACGGTGCTGGGCCGCGGGGCCAACCCCGAGGATGTGACTGCCGCCCTTGGGTACCTGCTGGATGCCCCGGCGGTGACCGGGCAGCTCATCTGCGTGGACGGCGGCCAGCACCTTGGCTGGCAGACGCCCGACGTGCTGGGGCTGGAGTAGCCGCGCGGCATCTTCCGGCAATCGCGGTCCGAGTTGTGCACCGCTCTGAGCGGGGCGGAAAATCCGTTACAAAAGCTTTAATGTTTTCAGAGGCTTGCCAAAGGTCGAAAAAAATATGTCGTAATATCAAGTGGTTGCCGTGGCGCTGAAAAAATGGGCAAAGTGAAGAACCATCACGAAAACAAGGAAATATTTTGAATCGTTGAAACTTGTCACCAAAGTTATCCACATGTTTCGTGGACATGTTTTTACTTGCCTGAAGACACGTAAGATTGCAGCCACGGGGGAATCACCGGGCAGGCCATGAGCAGAACAGAAGACATCACTCCGAAGCCGGATGTCCCGAGGGGCCATGAGGTGATCAGGAACTACCTGAAAAGCCTCGACAACTCTCCGGGTGTCTATCGCATGCTCGATGCCAGGGGCGCGGTTCTCTACGTCGGCAAGGCGCGCAGCCTGCGCAAGCGGGTGTCGTCCTACGCCAAGCCCACCGGCCACAGCCCCCGGATTGCGCGGATGATCTCCGAGACCGCCTCGATGATGTTCCTCACCACCCGGACGGAAACCGAGGCGCTGCTGCTGGAGCAGAACCTCATCAAGCAGCTCAAGCCGCGCTACAATGTGCTGTTGCGCGACGACAAGTCCTTTGCCGAGATCATGCTGCGCCTCGAGCACCCCTTTCCGCAGATCCGCAAGCACCGCGGTGCGCACAAGGAGAAGGGTGCCTATTACGGCCCCTTTGCCAGTGCCGCGGCGGTAAACCGCACACTCAACCAGCTGCAAAAGGCGTTCCAGCTGCGCGACTGCGCGGATTCCGTGTTCGAAAGCCGCACAAGGCCGTGCCTGCTTTACCAGATCAGGCGCTGCAGCGCGCCTTGCGTGGGGAGGATCTCGCAGGCCGATTACGCCGCCCTGGTTCGTGACGCCGAGCGCTTTCTGCAGGGCAGGTCCACCGGCCTGCAGTAGGATCTGGCCCGCCAGATGGAAGAAGCCAGCCGGGCGCTGGAGTTCGAGCGCGCCGCCGCCCTGCGCGACCGCATCCGCGCCCTGACCCAGGTGCAGCAGGCCCAGGGCGTCAACCCGCGCGGGGTGGCCGAGGCCGATGTGATCG
>JALUWE010000452.1 GCA_027019845.1 Anaerolineales bacterium
TGGCATCGAGGCCGCCATTTCCCCTCTGATGTCTACCTTTAGCGCCAGCCAAAAAATTTCCCGCTATTTGAACATGACCAATCCGAAAAATTTGTTTCTGTTCAGCGGCGCCGAATATGATATGGTCATGTCTCCGGTCGGGGAGGCGTATGCCCTGTTGATCGTGGCCCCTCCCGAATCCGTCACTCACCGGGTTGCTGACCTCAATCGTCATGTAGCCGACGGGGTAAAGGATTTGCTGGACATTCTTTCCAACATGGGCGTTCCTCTCCACATCCATACAACACTGGAGGCCATCCCTGCGCCAACCACAGCGCAAGAGGAAAAACCCCCGCTCGAAGAAGACGCCCGGTTAGATGAGGATTTCGAGAAACTCTTTACCAAAGCCGCCCAGGAAGCAGAGAAAATCGACCTGGATTCCTTTTGGGAGCCATCTGAAGAAGATTCGAGCGTGCTTACCAGCCGTGACGCTTTGTCCTACGAGCAGGCGCTTCGATTAGGATTGGCGCCTGACGACGAGTAACCATTGTCAGCTTCCATTTGAGTATGATACAATTTGTCTGCTCTATCATAGAGCAAATTGGGGCGTGGTGCAATCGGCAGCACAGCGGACTTTGGATCCGTTGATCCAGGTTCGAGTCCTGGCGCCCCGGTAATTTGGGATTGCGGAAACTGTGTCCGACGAAGACCCACACTTACTTTCCAATGTAATTCCAAAAGGTTGACGCGAGCATCCGCCTCTAAGCCGGAGGTGGGGTGCTCGTAGTTTTTAATCCACACCCATGAGCACAATTGCAATCATCCTGGCCGCTGGCAAAGGCACACGTATGCGCTCATCTCTTCCGAAGGTGTTGCATCCCGTGGCCGGCCGGCCGATGGTTTTCTATTCTGTCGAGGCGGCTAGAGCGGCAACAAATCAGAAACCGGTTCTGATCGTCGGTCATGGCGCACAACAAGTCAAAGAGACGATTGGAGAAGCCGCCGAGTACGTCCATCAGCACGAGCAACTGGGTACGGGCCACGCCGTTCGGCAGGCCGAAAGGCACCTAAAAGGAAAAGCCGATCACGTGCTTGTGATCAGCGCCGATATGCCCCTGCTTGCCAGCGCGACATTGCGCCAACTGATCAGCACCCACAAGTCCTTTCCGGGGCCGATCACCATGCTCACCGTCCTGGCAGAAGACCCCCGCGGCTTTGGCCGCGTCTTGCGAGACCAGGAAAACAACGTGATCGCCATCGTAGAAGAAGCGGATGCCACCCCAGAGCAGTTGGCGATTCGGGAATTGAACGCCGGGGCATATTGCTTTTCATCCGGCTGGCTCTGGGATGCTCTGGCGCGCATCGAAGTTTCCCCCAAAGGCGAATATTACCTCACCGATCTGGTCGAGATCGCCGTAGCGGATGGATTACCCGTACAGGCCATCATCGCCTCCGACCCCACGGAGACGCTCGGCATCAATACGCGAGAACATTTAGCCGAAGCCAATGCGATCATGGCTACCCGACTGAAATACAACCCAACTCTCTCCCCATAAAATCAACCACCACACTCTTCTACTGTTTTCGTTTTTCATAGTGACCCCCTCGTATTTCTTCCTTTTCCTCCTGCTGGTAGCTTTAGCCCTGAATTTACTCCTCACGGCGACAAAAACTGGATTTTCGAATGCTCGTCTGCCGCGTTTATTAGCTTTGGGCGAGCGAATGGAGCGACCCACCTCAAAAACTGTCGAGCTTCTCAATCAAAGACCTCGTCTGGGAATCAGTCTCCAGATCAGCCATGTGATCTTGCGATTTTTGACTGCCGGTTTTGCCATTGGGGTGTTCATGTCCTGGACTCAATCCAGCGCACAGACCACGGCGATTGTCATTTCTCTGGTTCTGGCGGCGATCACGCTTTCCCTATTTGAACAATTCATTGAAAATCGCGTCCTCCATGCGCCTGAGCTTTGGGCCTTGCGCCTGACGAAGTTTACCCGCCTGTTTTTGGGCTTTTTCGCACCTGTGCTGGCCCTGCCTCTCTTCGTCTCCAGGGTCATTTCGCCTGGAACCGAGCGTTTTTACAGCGTCACAGAGGACGAGCTTCAGAAACTTCTCGATGCCGGGCAAGCAGAAGGGGTGTTGGAGCTTGACGAACGGGAAATGATCAAGTCCGTTTTCCAATTTCGGGACACGGTGGTACGCGAGATCATGGTCCCCCGCATCGATGTGCTGGCATTCAATGTCCATACGCCCATTTTGGATGCCGTAGATGCCATGTTGCAGTCGGGCTATTCCCGCGTTCCTGTGTTCGAAAAGAGCATCGACTCCATTATCGGAATCCTGTACGTAAAAGATTTGCTACGGCTCTGCCGGGAGGGGAAGTTCGAGGGCACGCTCCACGGAAAATTGCGCCCGGCTTACTTCGTTCCCGAGACAAAAAAGGTGGATGAATTGCTGGCTGAGATGCAAGAACGGCGGTCTCACATCGCTATCGTGGTGGACGAATATGGCGGCGTGGCAGGATTGGTCACCCTGGAAGACATTGTCGAAGAATTGGTCGGCGAGATACAGGATGAATACGACCAAGCAGAAGAAGAAATGTACCGGCAAGTAGACGAAAACGAATATGTCTTCCAGGCCAGAATCGATCTGGATGATTTCAACGAAATCATGCATTGCAACTTATCTAAGGAGGATGCCGAGACGTTGGGCGGCTTGATTTATAGCAGGGTGGGGAGAGTTCCCAAAAGCGGCGAAGCCATCCAGGCTGATGATATACTATTGACGGTTGAACAGGTAAGCGGGCGACGTATTCGCAAAGTGCGGGCGCAGCGCGCTCCAAAACCGATACAAAACAACAAAGCAAACCACCATGTTGACCAATGACCAACGCCATACCTTGATCCAAATTGCCAACAACGCCCGAAAATGGTCCTACGCGCCCTATTCGAAATACCACGTAGGCGCCGCGCTGCTTACCTCTTCTGGCCGGATTTACGAGGGCATCAACATCGAAAATGCGGCTTACCCCTCCAGCATGTGCGCTGAACGCGTCGCCATTTTCAAAGCGGTTTCTGAAGGCGAGCGAGACTTCGAAGCCATCGCCATCGTGACGGAGAATGGCGGCAGCCCCTGCGGCGCCTGCCGCCAGGTTTTGTCCGAATTCAGCCCAGATACCATCGTCATCGTTGCCAACCGGCAAGAGCACGTCCTGCTGGAAACTTCGCTGCGGGATTTGCTGCCGTACGCGTTTCAGCCCGGCGATCTTGCCATACCTTCAACCGATGATCTCTAAATTGTAGGACTTACGCACTTGAAAAGTCACACCCGGACCTCACAGGTCTCAAAGCGCATGGAGACGCCCGGATGCAATCTATTTTGGGTAAAATCTTCCCGCATCGTGTGGTAGTAGACCTGTGAGGTCTCCACTGCGTAAGTACTGTCAATTACAGGCGCGCCTCGAACTATTGTACAAATTCAACACATTCTATCGTCAAAAAAATTATAATTCCATTAGAGCGAGTCTCGCTCTAATGGAAATGCCCCGCTATATCCTCAAGACGCCTTGTCCCGCCGGTAGCCCATCTCATCTTCTCAAGAAGTGATCTATGCGCATTTTGGTGATTTCAGATATCCATGCAAATATGACCGCTCTGGAAACCGTCTTGAAAGATGCAGAGAATTTTGACGCGGTTTGGTGTTTGGGCGATCTCGTCGGATATGGGCCAGACCCCAATGAATGTGTCGAGTGTATACGCAACCTCCCTGAATTGGTTTGTCTCATTGGCAACCATGATGCAGCAGTCGTCAATCAACTGGACGCGTCTACTTTCAACCCAGAAGCGCGCAGGTCCATTGAATGGACCCAAGAGCAACTGACCGCCGAGAATCTGGAGTACCTCTCGCAGTTGCGCAATCGAATTGTGCTCAATCAGGTAACGCTGGTACACGGCAGCCCGCGCAGCCCCACCTTCGAATATCTGCTCGATACCTATTTGGCGACCATCAATTTCGCCTATTTCGAGACCCCTTACTGTTTCGTCGGACACACCCACCTGCCGGTTCAATATCTGCTTGGCAACGGCCAGGGATTCGCTCGCCTACAAATTCCCCCCGAAAACAAAGCTATTCGCATGGTATCGCGCTCCATTTTCAATCCCGGTTCCGTAGGCCAGCCGCGCGATCGTGATCCGCGCGCCTCCTATGCTTTTTTTGATCCTGAAAACGAAACCTGGGAATACCGGCGGATATCCTACGATATCAAGGCTGTACAACAGCGTATGAGGGCCGCATCCCTCCCCGAGCGCCACATTCAACGCCTGACAGGGGGCTGGTAAATACGCCCAACTTCCGAAAATCTCGGAAGTTTTTTTGTCTGACATGGGAACTCTCTCCGGTACGCTGGCGTTACAAACCTACCTGACCTGAATTGCGGATAACGATGGAGGTTGTCATGGCGAGAGTGCAACGCACCCTGTTTCACTCGCACTCGACCAGCAGGCGGTTCGCAATGACAATTCCAAAGGAGTGCTTTTACCCAAAGCTCAGGTTACCTGAACGCCAAACCGAGAGGAGAAAAACCATGAAGAAGCTCATCACCTCCCTGATCGCCCTCACCCTGCTGCTGGCTGCGTGCAGCGCTGCCTCGTCCCCCTCTCAGCCGGAACTACTGTACGCGCCCGAGCCAGGGGGCGGCGAAGTGTACGTCGAAGAAGTCGTCGAAGCTGAAGCAAAAACCCTCCAGGTCGCCAGGGACCCCATCGCCCAGGACAGCACAGTGGAAACCGGGGAACGCCTGGTCATCAAAAACGCCGATCTCTCCATCGCGGTCAAAGACCCGCTCGAAACCATGCAATCCATCCTGAACTTGGCCGATCAAATGGGCGGATTCGTGGTTTCCTCCAACCTGTATTACACCACCCTGGAAAACGGCGCGGAGGTCCCGCAGGCCGACGTCACCATCCGCGTGCCCGCCGACCGGCTGGACGAAGCCCTGGCCAAAATCGAATCCGGCGCGGGCCGCATTCTCTCCAAGAACATCTCCGGCCAGGACGTCACCCAGGAATACACCGACCTGCAATCCCGCCTGCGCAACCTGCAAGAGGCCGAAACCCAGCTCCAGCAAATCATGGATGAAGCCAAAGACACCGAAGATGTGCTCAACGTGTACAACCAGTTGGTCAACATCCGCGAGCAAATCGAGATCATCCAGGGACGCATCCAGTATTTCGAGCAATCCGCGGCCTTCTCGGCCATCAGTGTGATCATTCTGGCAGACGAGGCCGTGCAGCCGATCACCATTGGCGGCTGGCAGCCCGTGGGCGTTGCCAAAGACGCCATCCAGGCGCTGCTCAACACCCTCACCACTCTGGCGAACGCGGCCATCTGGCTGGCGCTGTACGTGCTCCCGGTGCTGGTCGTCCTCTACATCCCCGCCCGCCTAATCTGGGCAGCCATCCGACGCTGGCGCGCCTCCCAACGCCAGAAAACGGCTGCCCCCCCTGCTGCGGACCGCTGATCTCCCCCGGCTACACAAAGACCTCACAGGTGCCCAAACCCTGCGAGGTCTTTTTTTACGCTTCCACTATCCTGACCGGCTTGAACAACCCCCGGTCGAAACGGCCGATCCCCTCCGGCCCCAAGGCGCGCAATTCGGCCTCCACCCGCTGCGCGTCCATCCACAACCCCCGCACGTCCACCCCGCGGCAAACATCCGGCAGCGGCTCGATCCATTGGCGCACGCGTAAAAACATCTTGCGCGCCCCGCGATAGTTCCCCCGCTCAATCTGCAAATACGCCACCGCGATCTGCAAAATCGCCCGGTACAGCTCCTTCCCTGGCGTTTCATCTTCGTTCCAGGCATCTTCCAGCAGCTCGTGGGCCTCGAAATATTCCCCCGCGTTGAACAGCCGGATGCCCTCCCGCGCCCGTTCCGACAACGACTCCCGGCAGGCGGCCTGAATGGCGGCCACGTCCGGGACGCGCAGGTGCTTACGGATCAGGTTGGGCATGTCGCTGGTGAAGCGCGACCGGGCCAGCACCGCGTCCGCGCCGGCCTCTCTCGCGGTGGTCATGGTTTCCACATCCATGTGCGCGCCAAACGCCAACACCGGGATGCGCCGGGTCGCCGGGGTGGATTTGAGCAGCGCGATCCACTCCCGCCAGGGGATGTCCCGATTGTTCAAATCGAAAATGATCAGGCCAGGACGCCAGCGGATCACCTTCTCGGTCAGCATACCGGTGCGCCCGACCAGATGCTCGGCCAGCTGCCGCGGGGGCGCGAGGGTATCGGGACCGATCTGGTCGGCGTGTTCGATCAATTTACAATCGAATCCCAGCCGTTCGATCACGCTCTCGATGCGGGTGCTGAAGAAAAGGTCGGCCACAAAGACCAGGATGAGAGGGGTAGTCATTGCGTTGGTTGAATGATCAGATTTTTCCGGCCGCTCTGGCACGCTCCAACACCAGCTCGGCCTGCCGGACAACCGGCATGTCCACCATTTTACCATCTAGCGCGAACGCGCCCGTACCGCTCTCCTGGTGCGCCTGAAAAGCCTCCACGATTTTGCGCGCCTGCGCGATCTCTTCATAGCTGGGGGTGTACACCGCGTGGACGAGCGGTATCTGGTTGGGGTGGATCAGTTGTTTGCCGGTGAACCCCATTTTCATCCCCTGCCGCGCCTGGGTGGTGAACCCTTCGGGGTCGCGGAAATCGGGGTAGACGATGTCGATAGCCTGCAAGCGGTGGGCTTTGGCATACAACACCACCTTGCTGCGCGCGTAAAGCACCTCGACGCCGGATTTGGTGCGCACCGCGCCGATGTCGCTGGCGAAGTCCTCCGCGCCGAAGATCAGGGCGGATATGCGCGGCGAGGCTTTGACGATTTCGTCCAGATGCACCACGCCCAGGGCCGATTCGATGATCAACAGCAGGGAGATGCTGCCGGGTTTCCAGCCCTGCCGCTGTTCGGTGGAGGCGATCTGATCGTGGAGCCAGCGGACGTGATCGGCGCTGCGCATTTTGGGGATCACAATTCCGTCCGGGCGGGCGGGCAGCACGCTTTCCAGATCACGGGCTGCCAGATCGGAATCCGTGGCATTGATGCGTACCAGCTTCTCCGAGTCGCCAAAATCCAGGGTTTGCAGGGCGCGCACTACGGTGCCGCGCGCTTCGTCCTTGCGGTTGAGCGCCACGCCGTCTTCCAGGTCCATGCAGATGGAATCGGCTTCCAGTTCGGTGGCCGCTTTTTCGATTTTGCGCCAGTCGGTGCCGGGCATGTAGAGTAAAGATCGTCGGAGGGACATGGGGAGTTCGAGTTTCCGGTTTGAGTTGGTGTATTCTGAGGGGTATTGGGTAATTGGGTAATTGGGTAATTGCATCCTGAGCGGAGGGCGGGGAGAGTTCGGATGAACTCCGTCCGCTCGTAGTCGAAGGATGGGGGATGGGGAATTGTGAATTGTGAATTGTGAACGGTTAATTGTGAATTGGGGACTGCATCCTGAGCGGAGGGCGGACGAAGTCCGATCGAAGTAGAAGGATGGGGGGTGGGGAATTGTGAATTGTGAATTGTGAACGGTTAATTGTGAATTGGGGATTGCATCCTGAGCGGAGGGCGGCGTAGCCGCTCGAAGTCGAAGGATGGGGGGTGGG
>JALUWE010000453.1 GCA_027019845.1 Anaerolineales bacterium
CCTCGCCGAGGTACAGGTGGGAGACCGGTATTTGTTTTTCGATGCCGTGGGTTTGCACCACATCCAGGGCTTGCTGCGCGGTCTGGCGGGCCTGGGGGTACTCTTGTTGGTGCAGGTACAGGCGGGCCAACTGGTTGTAGATCAACCCTAAAAAGGCGGGGGTGTCTGCGCGTTGGGCGTGCGCAATGGCGTGGTCGAACAGGCGGGCTGCCTGGCTGCTGTCGCCCAGTTGGAGCCAGGCCTCGGCAAGGAAATGTTCGCACTCAGCCAGACGCGCGTAGACCTCCTGCTCCTGAAAATACGCCTGTGCGCGTTCAAAGTATTGCACTGCAAGTTGATACCGCCCCCCAAGCAGATGGGCTTCGCCTTGATACATCGCGGCAAGAGCGACTCCGTAAGGCGAGCCTACTTTGGCGTACATCTGTTCCGCTTCTTTCAAACCATCGAGCGCAGCCGCGAAATCGCCACGCAGCATGACCATCTTGCTCAGGTTGAGGGTGTAATCCGCTCGTAATCCGTAAATTTCAAATTGTTGGACGGTGCCAGCCGCAAGGCGATAGAAATTTTCGGCCTGATGGATGCGCCCCTTGTTGTAGGCGATTTGCCCCAACAGGTTGTTGCACTGGGTGACCCACAGGGGTATATCGACCTGGGTGAACAGGGCAGCGGCTTTGTGGGCGTAGTCTTCGGCCTCGTGGTAGCTGGTGTACGAATCGACCTGGCAGCAGGCTATCTGAAAGTACGTTTTTGCCAGGTCGAGCGCAGCGGAGGCTTTTTCAAAGAGGGCTTCGGCTTTGTGGAGGTATTCCAGCGCTTCGTGGAGGTGGGTCTGGCGGCGCAGGGCGCTGGCGCGGTGGAGCCAGAGGCGCGCCCGGTTGAGTTCATCCCCGTGAGCGATGAAGTGTTGTTCGCAGATGTCGAGGTGGGAGCACGCCTGGGGGTATTGGTTTTGCAGGATGAGGGCGTAGGCCAGAGACATGCGACAATGCGGCAGCCAGGCATCCAGGCTGGTGGCTTGCATGGTTTGGAGAGCGGCGGCCAGTTTTTCCGCGGCGCGTGCGAAGTCGTTGCGCGTCCAGGGCAGGGCGTATTCCAGCCAGTCGCAGGCCGCGAGCCAGCCGGGGTGGTCGAGCGTTTGGAAGCCGGCCCGCGCCCGCGCCAGCGCTGCGGTGACCCGCGCGGGGCGCACCCAGGTGTTGCAGGCGCGGGCCAAGTGCCAGGCAGCCAGGGCCTGGAGGCAGGGGTCATTGGTATGGCGGGCGGCCGCGTCGCCCGCGGCGGCAATGGCCCAGGCCAGGCGAGGTTGGCTCCGGCTGGCTTTGTCGCTCTCGTCTCCCAGCCGGTCGAGTGTTTCAGAATCAGGGGAGGGGAGACTGGCGGCGCGTTGGGTGAGGTGCGTTTCGGGGATTTCTCCGGCCAACAGACGTTGTGCCAGCAAGAGGTAGGGGCGTAGGTCGGCGGGCATGGGCGTAAGGCGCGGGGCGTGGGGTGCAACAAGAAACCCCGTCTCCGTGATTGTAACACGAGAGACGGGGTTGGGCTGCGAGGGGCGGGGGGATGTCAGGGGAGCGGTTCCAGGGTGAGGCGCAGGTCGTGGGCGAAGGAGGCGGATTGCTCGTCT
>JALUWE010000454.1 GCA_027019845.1 Anaerolineales bacterium
GGGGACAGGGAGGAGGGATAGGGAGGAGGGATAGGGAGGGGGGATAGGGAATGGGAGGGGTTAGAATTTTAGATTGGAGATCATGGCGGCGATTTTGTTGGCTGTCTGGTAATGGGTTTGGAATTCTTGTTCTGAGATTGCGCTCCGCTTTTGTAGCATCACCAGCAGGCTGATGACTTCATACGCCGAACCTTTGGAAATGCGGTAGAAGTACATGCTCTCTTTGCCGCTGTCGCGGCCCGTTCCTTCCGCAATGTTGGTTGGGATGCTCAGCGAGGCGCGGCGCAGTTGTTCGCCTAACGAAAACTGATACTGGTTGGGCAGGCGATCCGCAATATCGAACATTGCATCCGCGAAATCAATCGCCAATCTCCAAACCTCCAACCGCTCAAACTTAAAACCCATCTCTATCACACCTCTCTATCTCTATCTCTATCTCTATCTCTATCTCTATCCCTATCCCTCGTCCCTATCTTAAAATTCCCGACTCCACTCCCTCGGCCAACGTTCCACCACCACTTTGGTCTGGGTGAAGAACTCGACCGCGTGCTTGCCCTGGCCGTGCAGCGTGCCGAAGAAGCTGTCTTTCCAGCCGCTGAACGGGAAGTAGGCCATGGGCGCGGCCACCCCGATGTTGATGCCGATGTTCCCGGCCTGCGCGTCGTGGCGGAATTTGCGCGCCGCCGCGCCGCTGCTGGTGAACAGGCAGGCCATGTTGCCATACTGCCCGCTGTTGACCAGCTCGATGGCTTCGTCCACCGTGTTCAGATGCACCATGCCCAGCACCGGCCCGAAGACCTCGGTGCGGATCAGTTCCCCTTGCGGGTTCAGGTCGCTCAACACGGTCGGGTACACGAAACTGCCCTTCTCGTAGCCCGGCACGGTTTTGCCGCGGCCATCCACCACGATCTCCGCGCCTTCCTGCGCGCCTTTGGCGATCAGGGACTCGATGCGCTGTTTGCTGGCGTGGCTGATGACCGGCCCCATCTGGACGCCCTCATCCAGCCCGAAGCCGGTGACCCGCGTCTGCGCGGCTTCGGCAATCGCCTGGGTGAAGGTGTCGCGCGCCTCCCCGACGGTGAACACCAGCGAGGTGGCCAGGCAGCGCTGGCCCGCGTTGCCAAACGCGCTGTCGGCCACGATTTTGGTGGTCATCTCCAGGTCCGCGTCGGGCAGCACAATAGTGGGGTTCTTGGCCCCGCCCTGAGCCTGGACGCGCTTGCCGTTGGCCGCGGCCCGTGCGTAGATGTGCCGCGCCACCGGCGTCGATCCCACGAAGGTGATCGCCCGGATGGTGGGGTGGTCGAGGATGGCGTTGACCGTGTCCGCGCCGCCGTTGACCATGTTGATCACGCCGGGCGGGAACCCGGCCTGTTCGATCAGTTCGAAGATGCGCTGCATGGTGAGCGGCACTTTTTCCGAGGGTTTGACGATGTAGGTGTTGCCGCAGGCCACCGCGTAGGGCAGGAACCAGAACGGGATCATGCCGGGGAAGTTGAACGGGCAGATGCTGGCCGTCACCCCGACCGGCTGGCGGACCATGAACTCGTCGATGCCGCGGGCGATGTCTTCCAGCACGTCGCCCTGCATCAGGGTGGGGATGCCGCAGGCCACCTCCACGTTTTCGATGGCGCGGCGCATCTCGCCTTTGGATTCGCCAAAAGTTTTGCCGTTTTCCAGGGTGATGATGCGGGAGATTTCGTCGATGTGCTCGTCGAGCAGGGCTTTGAGTTTGAACAGGTATTGGATGCGGTCTCCGGGCGGGGTGTTGCGCCAGTCGGGGAAGGCGGCTGCCGCGGCCTGCGCGGCCGCGTCCACCTCCGCGGGCGGGGAGAGCGGCGTTTGGGCGAGCACCTCCTGGGTGGCGGGGTTGATCACTTCGACGAATTTACCGGCGCCCGACCGGCACCATTCGCCGTTGATGTAGTTGAGGATGGTTTGGGGCATGGAACACTCCGGAATTTGCGAGTTGATGGGGGAGTTGGGTATTGGGTATTGGATATTGGATATTGGGTCTTGGGATTGCATCCTGAGCGGAAGGCGAAGGGAGTGAGCCTGAAGTCGAAGGATGGGTATTGGTCTCGACTTTCAACTTTCCACCGCCACCGGCCTTCCTTCGTCGAGCGAGCGGGTGGCCGCCAGGCCGATGGCGGTGGCGATGCGGCCGTCTTGGCCGGTCACGGCGGGGGTGCGGTCATGCAGGATGCAGTCGATGAAGTCGCGGATCTCTGCCGCGTAGGCCTCGCGGAAACGTTCCATGAAGCCGGGGATGGTGTCGTGGCAGACGCGACCCGGATCGAGCACCAGCAAGGGAGTGCGCTGCAACCCGCCGATCATCAGGCTGCCCCGGGTGCCGATCACTTCGGTGCGGATGTCGTAGCCGTAGACCGCGTTGCGGCTGACGTCTACGTTGCCCACCGCGCCGTTGGCGAATTTCAGGTTGATCACCGCGTTGTCGAGGTCGCCCACCTCGGCCAGCTCGGGGTAGGCCAGCGCGCAGCCCTCGCTATGGACGCGCACCACCTCGCTGCCCATCAGCCAGCGCGCCAGGTCGAAGTCGTGGATGCCCATGTCCATGATCAGGCCGCCGCTGTTTTCGCGGCGTGCGAATTCCAGGCTGGTGCGTTTTGGGTCGCGGCCAATGGATTTGAACATCACGGGCTGGCCGATCTCCCCGGCTTCGATTTTGCGTTTGGCCGCGCGGTAGGCCGGGTCGTAGCGGCGCATGAACCCGAGTTGTAGCTTGACGCCCGCGGCCTCGACCGCTTGCAGGGCCTGATCGCAGGCCTCCAGCGTGAGGGCCAGCGGTTTTTCCGCGAAGATGTGTTTACCGGCCTGGGCCGCGGCGCGGATCACCTCGGCGTGGGTGTTGGTGGGGGTGGCGATGATGACCGCCTGCACGTCCTGGCGTTCGAGCAGGGCGCGGTAGTCCCCGTAGGCAGCCTGCGCGCGAAATTGCGCGGCCACGCGCTGCGCGGTGCTCTCGACCGCGTCGGCCACGGCTACGAATTCGGCTTCCGGGATGTCGTAGGCCAGGGAACGAGCAAACGCCGCGCCCATTCGTCCGGCCCCGATGAGTGCGATGCGGAGGGGCATGGGAGGCTCCGGGGGTCAGGTATCAGGTGTCAGGTGTCAGGTATCTACTTGTCTACCTTGTTTACTTTGTCTACTTTGTTTACCTGTTTTACACCCTACTCGCTTTCAACCGTCAAAGGTAATGTCTCTCTTTCTTCAAGGCCTGTTCGTATTCGGCGCGTTTTTGCTGCACGCTCGCCCTTTCGGACACTTCGGCGACGGGCACGTCCCACCAGGATTCGTAGCCGGGCACGCGCTGGTCGCGGTCGGTTTCGATCACGATCACGGTGGTGCGCGTTTGTTCGCGGGCCTCTTCGAGCGCGGCCCGGAAAGAAGCCAGATCGCTGGCCTGGATGACGTGTGCGCCCAGGCTGCGGGCGTTGGCCGCGAAATCGACCGGCAGGTACCCGCCGTCGAGTTGGCCGCTTTCGGGGTTGCGGAATTTGTAGTGTGTGCCGAAGCCCTCATCGCCGATGGATTCGGACAGCCCGCCAATGCTGGCGAAGCCGTGGTTGTCCACCAGCACGATGGTCAGCTTGTAGCCCTCCTGGATGGAGGTGACGATTTCGGAGTTCATCATCAGGTACGAACCGTCGCCCACCATGACGTACACTTCCCGCTCCGGGTCGGCCATTTTGACGCCCAGGCCACCGGCGATCTCGTACCCCATGCAGGAGTAGCCGTACTCCAGGTGGTAGCCTTTGGGGTCGCGGGTGCGCCAGAGTTTGTGCAAATCTCCGGGCATACTGCCCGCGGCGCACAGCACCACGTCCTGGGGTCGGGAAAAGGTGTTGACCGCGCCGATCACCTCGCCCTGGCTGACCCGGGGTTCGTGTTCCAGGTGGTAGATGCGGGAGACTTCCGCGTCCCATTCGCGGTTGAAGCGTTCGGCGCGGGCGCGGTACGCCGGGCCGGTGTCATAGCCGGGCAGCGCGGCGGCCAGTTCTTCGAGGGCCACGCGCGCGTCGGCCACCAGCGGCAGGGCGGCCTGTTTGTGCGCGTCGAACTCCGCGATGTTGATGTTCAGGAAGCGCACGCCGGGGTTCTGGAAGGCGGTGTGGGAGGCGGTGGTGAAATCGCTGTAGCGCGTGCCGATGCCGATGATCAGGTCGGCTTCGCGGGCGGTGATGTTTGCGCCCGGCGTGCCGGTGACGCCCATGGCACCCAGGGAGAGCGGGTGGTCGTAGGGCAGCGCGCCCTTCCCGGCCTGGGTCTCGGCGACCGGGATGCCGGTTTGCTCGACGAAGGCGCGCAGGGCTTCCGTGGCTTCGCTGTAGATCACACCGCCGCCGGCGATGATCAGGGGGCGCTGGCTGGCCGCGATCATCTCCGCGGCCCGAGACAGCAAACCGCTATCGGGCCGGGGGCGCGGCACCACCCAGAGACGCCTCTCGAACAGCTCGGCAGGGAAATCGAAGGCTTCGGCCTGCACGTCCTGGGGCAGCGATAGGGTGACCGCGCCGGTCTCGGCCTGGGAGGTGAGCACGCGCATGGCTTCGGGCAGCGCGTAGATGGCCTGTTCGGGGCGGTTGAGGCGGTCCCAGTAGCGGGAGACGGGTTTGAAGCAGTCGTTGACCGAGATGTCTTGCGAGTAGGGCATCTCGAGCTGCTGGAGGACGGGGGCCACGTTGCGCCGGGCGAAGATGTCGCCGGGCAGCAGCAGCACGGGCAGGCGGTTGATGGTGGCGCCGGCAGCCGCGGTGACCATGTTGGTGGCGCCCGGCCCGATGGAGGTGGTGCAGGCGAAGGCTTGCAGCCGGTTCTTCATTTTGGCGTAGGCCGCGGCGGTGTGTACCATGGCCTGCTCGTTGCGGGTCTGGTAGTAGCGAAATTCCGGGGTCTGGTGGAGGGCCTGGCCGATCCCGGCCAGGTTGCCGTGCCCGAAGATGCCCCACACCCCGGCGAAGAACGGGTTGCGCACGCCGTCGCGTTCGACGTACTGGTTTTGGAGGAAGCGGATGATGGCTTGGGAGGTGGTTAAGCGGATCGTTGGCATTCGGGTTTTCCTATTCACTCCTCATACACATCCCCACCCGGTTTCATCGCGCCGCGCAGGTGCGCGCCGGTGAAGTTCACCCCCTCGATGTCGGCCTCGAAGAGGGTGGCGTTGCTCAGGTAGGCGTTGGTCAGGTCCGCGTTTTTCAGGTTTGCGCCTTTGAGCACCGCGTGGGAGAGGGAGACATCGCGCAGGCTGGCTTTCTCCAGGTTGGCGCCGGTGAGGTGCGCGCCGCGCAGGCTGGATTCGGAAAAATCGGTTTCCACCAGGGTGGCGTGGTTGAGGGTAGCGTCGCGCAGATCGGCGTGGATGATTTGGGCGGCAGAGAGGTTGGCGCGGGAGAGGTTGGCTTCTTTGAGGTTGGCCTCGCGCAGGTTGGCGCCGGACAGGTTGGCGCCTGTCAGGTTTGCCCCGCGCAGGATGGCCTGTTCGAGGTTGGCGTTGGAGAGGTTGGCGTCGCGCAGGTCTGCGCCGGAGAGGTCCGCGCCTTTGAGGTGTGCGCCGCTGAGGTCGCAGCCGGAGAGCCAGAGCGGGGGTTTGCGGTTGAGGAGATCGTAGATTTGCCAGGGGGTGAGTGCTGCCATGTTGGTCTCCTTATGGGTTAGCTGCTGCCCAACGCCTGATCGACCTCGGTTTGCTGGCCTGCGGCGCGCAGCCGGTCGGCGCGCTCGAATTCTTTGAGTTCGTGGGAGAGGGCGTCCAGTTCGTCTGCGCCGGACATCATGCGCACCATCTCTTCGCGGCTGAGTTCATCTTTGGTGAAGGTGCCGAAGGTGCGGCCGCGTTTGAGGATGGTGAAGCGGTCGCCGACCGCGTAGGCGTGGTGGGGGTTGTGGGTGATGAAGATCACGGCCAGATTGCGGGCGCGCGCCTGCGCGATGTAACGCAGTACGGTGCCGGCCTGTTTGACGCCCAGCGCGGCGGTTGGCTCGTCGAGGATGAGCACTTTGGCGCCGAAGTAGACCGCGCGGGCAATGGCGACCGATTGGCGTTCCCCGCCCGAGAGCGTGCCCACCGGCTGGGAGGGGTCGCGGATGTCGATCCCCATCTTGAGCAGCTCTTCGCGCGCCACCCGGTTGGCAAACTGGTGATCGAACAGGGTGAACGGCCCCAGCTTGCGGGTGGGTTCGGAGCCGAGGAAGAAGTTGCGCGAGATGCTCATCAAGGGGATCATGGCCAGGTCCTGGTACACGGTGGCGATGCCGCGCGCCAGCGCGTCGCGCGGGGAGTCGAAGTCCACGGGTTCCCCCTCGACCAGGTATTGGCCTTTGGTGGGTTTGTGTACGCCGGAGAGGGTTTTGATCAGCGTGGATTTGCCCGCGCCGTTGTCGCCCAGCAGGCACATGACCTCGCCGTAGTGCACGGACATGGAAACGTCGTTCAGCGCGATCACGCTGCCGAAATGTTTGGACAGGTTGCGTACTTCCACTGCGGGTACTGCTGTGTTCGTCATTTTCTTGCCTCCGCGGCGCGTTTGCGGATGTAGTTGTTGACCAGTACGGCGACCACCAGCATGGCACCCAGGAAGACCTGGAACCAGTCGGCGTCCACGCCCGCAAACACGATACCTTGTTTCACCATACCGAAGATCAATGCGCCCAACACCGCGCCGATGGCCGAGCCGTAGCCGCCGGTCAGCAGGGTGCCGCCGATGACGACCGCGATGATGGCGAAGAATTCGCGCTGCTCGCCGCGCAGCACGTCCGCGCCGGTGAAGTTGATGCCCTGGATCATGGCGACCAGCCAGGCGGAGGCCGCGGTGGTCATGAACAGGGCGATTTTGAGTTTATCGACCGGCACGCCCACGTTGCGGGAGGCGTTGGGGTCGCCGCCGGCGCCGAAAATCCAGTTGCCCCAGGAGGTGCGCAGCAGCACGAAGGTGGCTAAAACTGCCAACACCAGCCACCAGATGATGGAGATGGGGAATTTGGCGTCGCCAATCGGGATGTCGCTGGCGAAGATAGTCCGGGCCAACGCGTAGCCGGGGGCCAGGTCCACCTTGCCGATCTGGGTGCGGGCCGTGATGGCGCGAGTGATGCCGATGGTCGCGCCGCGGAAGATGAACAGGGTGCCCAGGGTGATGATGAAAGAGGGGAGCTTGGTTTTGATCACCATGTAGCCGTTGACGAAGCCGATGGCCAGGGAAAGGACGAGGGCGATCAGCATGGAGAGCCACACGTTCATGCCGAATTCGCCGCTCAGGATGGCCATGGTCATGCCCGCCGCGCCGATGATCGAGCCAACCGAGAGGTCGAACTCGCCGCCGATCATCAGCAGGGCGACGGCCAGCGACAAGATGCCCAGTTCGGCGGACAGTTCGAGGTAGGTAGCCGTTCCTTTGAGCGTCAGGAAGCCGCTGTCACCGGCCACAATTGCAAAAAAGACCCAGACCGCGATGGCGCCGGCGGCCGCGCCGGCTTCGGGCCGGCGCAATATCTTGCGGAAGGCGCTTTCCTGGATCATGCGCTCATCGTGTTGTGCTGTTGTCGTTGCCATATTCTTCCTCCAGTGGAGAGATAGGGACGGGGGAAGGGGGATAGGGATAGGGAAGGG
>JALUWE010000455.1 GCA_027019845.1 Anaerolineales bacterium
CCAGTAGTACGACAGGCCGAGCAGTCGCCCGCGGCTGTCGAAATAGGGGAAGAAAGGGAAGGCGCGGCAGACCAGGGAGCGAAAATCTCGCTGGCAGCGTTCGTATCCCTGGCACTCGATCAGGACCAACTCCGGCCCGGCCTCGCGTTGCAGGCGGGTCGTTTCTGCGGGGGTCTCGGCCTGCCAGCGGTGCCACAAATCCGTGTTGGCCTGCAAATAGTCCCACTCCGCGGGGTAGGCGGTGGGGACGGCATGGCAAGTGTCGCAACAAAAAGGCACGCCGTGGTTGTAGGGCGCGCACTTCTGGCCGCAATCGAAAGCCGCGATAGGCGCGTCGAAAGCCGCATAGAGCTGGCCGATGTCGGTTTGTGTGAGCATGGGTGCATAGGATACCACAAAATCGGATTAGATAATTACCTAATTTCGGATGAAGTGGTAGAATTTAGTCTGATTTGTCTGACTTGTCGGAGTGGTCTGACTTGTCGGAGTGGTCTGATTTGTCGGAGTGGTCTGACTTGTCGGAGTGGTCTGATTTGTCGGAGTGGTCTGACTTGTCGGGGTTGTCTGACTTGTCGGAGTAGTCCAGCGCACCAGGCTCTTGACCCAATTACCCATCCTTCGACTTCAAGCGAATTCCATTCGCCCTCCGCTCAGGATGCAATCCCTATCCCCTCCTCTCTATCCCTATCCCTATCCCTCCTCTCTATCCCTATCTCCCCTCTCTATCCCTATCTCCACCCCCCATCCTTCGACTACAGGCTCGCTCCGTTCGCCTTCCGCTCAGGATGCAATCCCTATCCCCTCCTCTCTATCCCTATCCCTATCCCTCCTCTCTATCCCTATCCCTCCTCTCTATCCCTATCTCCCCTCTCTATCCCTATCTCCCCTCTCTATCCCTATCTCCACCCCCCATCCTTCGACTTCAAGCGAATTCCATTCGCCCTCCGCTCAGGATGTAATTACCCAATTACCCAATTACCCAATTACCAAAACTCAACCTCAAACCCCCATGTCTGAAAACCCCTTTCTCCATCTCGACCAACAAATCACCGGCGACATCTACACCTCCCCCGAAATTCAGGAAAACCTGGCCCGGCTGTGTGACGAATTCGGCTCGCGCTTTGCGGGCACCGAGGGGGAACGCCTAGCCGCGGAATTTCTGAAAACCAGATTGGAGGCCTACGGGCTGAAAAACGTGCATCTGGAACCGGTCGACTACCTGGGCTGGCGGCGCAAGGAGGCCACCCTGGAGGTGCTCAGCCCGCTGGAGAAACGCATCGCGTGCATCAGCCTGCCGCACACCCCAGCGCGCGTGGTGGAGGCCGACCTGATCGACATGGGGGACGGCGCGCCGGCCGCGTTCGAGCGCCGCGCGGACGAGATTCGGGGCAAAATCGTGATGGCCAACAGCGAGATCGCGCCCGCAGGGGTGCGCCGCTGGATTCACCGCAACGAAAAGCTGGGGCGCAGCATCCTGGCCGGCGCGGTGGGCTTCATTTTCATCAACCACTACCCCGGCTACGGCCCGGCCACCGGCGGCATCGGGCACAAAGGCCGTCTGGCGCTGGTCCCCGGCATTTCGCTCTCCTACGAGGACGGCGCCTACCTGCAACGCCTGCTGGCGCGGGAGGGGCAGGTGCGCGTGCGACTCACCACCCGCGACGAAAGCGCACCCATGCAGTCCTGGAACGTGGTCGGTGAGCTGCCCGGCGAGGGGGAGGAGATCGTCGCGCTGGGCTGCCACTACGACGGGCACGACATCTCGCAAGGCGCAACGGACCCGGCCTCCGGCGTGGTCGCGGTGCTGGAGGCGGCCCGCGCGCTCTCGAAATACGCCGGAACGCTGCCCTGCACCCTGCGCTTCATCTTCTGGGGCATCGAGGAGATCGGCCTGCTGGGGTCGAGCGCGTATGTGCAAACGCACGAGGACGAACTGGACCGTTTTCGTTTCTATTTCAACATGGATTCCGCCGGCGCGGTGAAAGAAAAGGGAGTGATGTTGAACGAGTGGCCGGATTTGGCGCCCTTGTTCAAGCGTTGGAGCAAGGAAATGGCCTGGCCGTTCGAGGTCGGGCAATCCGTCAACGCGCATTCGGACCACTTTCCCTTCCTGAAGGCAGGTGTGCCCACCGGCGGCATGGAGCAGGTCAAGAAGACGCTGTCCGGACGGGGGTACGGCCACACAGCGCACGACACGCTCGACAAAACCGACCTGACCAGTATGCGGGAGGCGGCCATGTTGGCCGCGCGGCTGGCACTGCGCATCGCCAGCCAACCCGGCTGGCCTGCCCAACGCCGCACGCCCCAGGAAGTGGCCGCCCTATTCGACAAGCCCGAATACCAGGAGGCAGCCGCGTTTCGGGAAGCGCTGGACGAATACTACCGGACACATGGGGGGTAGGGGGCGGTGGTCAGTGGTCAGTGGTCAGTATTCAGTGTTCAGTTCCCCCCAGTTCCCTCAGTTCCTTCAGTTCCCCCAGCCCCCCCCAGTCCCCCCAGTTCCTTCAGTTCCCCCCAGTTCCCTCAGTTCCTTCAGTTCCCCCAGCTCCCCCAGTGCCATCGGTGCTCCCAGTGTCCCCAGTGCTCCCAGTGCTCCCGCGATGGTTATGCCGGATGAAACTCTAACAGCCTTCCAACGTATCTGAAGAAGAAGACGTGGTATCATGGGTTTCCTTACCATTACCATTGGCGGGTATAATGTATCCATCCAAACGGAGGGAGAGGCATAGCACGCCTACATGCGATGATGTGACGTGCGGCAAGGGGTGCTCTTGCCTCTCAGTTTCACAACAGGAGAAGAATCGATGAACATTGCTTTTGTGATCGGTGCTATTGCCAACCTGTCCTGGTTGCTGGTGATCGCTGCGGTTGCCGTCACCGTGATGCGCGCCTCTCGCGGGCGAGGCACCAAAGGCGCGCCAACCATGATCATCAGCACGGTTGCGCTCGCGCTGGTGCTGACCACGATCAGCCAGGGGCTGGTGTTCGTACAACCCCAAGAACGCGCCGTGATTATTTCCGCACTACCCGGTCGTGAGGGGGTGCGCGGCCAACTCAGCGGCGGCTTGCACTGGATCGTGCCTTATTTCGAGAGTGTCGTCACCTACCCCATCTCCAGGCAGACCTACACCATGTCGGCCACCCCGCAGGAGGGGCAGATTCTGGGCGATGACTCCGTAGAGGCGCGCACCGCAGACGGGCAGATCGTGTTCGTGGACGCCTCGGTCATTTTCGCCATCGATCCAAACAACGTGGTGAAGGTACACATCGACTGGCAGAACAACTATGTGGACAACCTGATCCGCCCGCAGGCGCGCGGCATTATTCGCGATGCCATTGCGGTCTATGCGGTGGAAGATGTGTACAGTGCAAAGCGAGATGAAGTTACCAATAAAATTTCGGAAGAAATGGCGAGGGTGTTGGAAGAAAGCGGCTTTATCTTGGTTGATTTCGTGTTACGGAACATTTCGTTTTCTGCCGAATATGCCGCTTCCATCGAGCAGAAACAGATCGCGGAGCAACAGGCGCAACGAGCAGCCCTGATCGTGGAGCAGCGCAAACAAGAGGCCGAGCAGGCCCGCCAACTCGCCCAGGGTGAGGCCGATGCGGTCGCCATCCGCGCCGAGGGGGATGCCCGCGCCCTGCTGATCCAGGCACAGGCCGAGGCAGATGCCCGCCTGATCCAGGCACAGGCCGAGGCCGAAGCCCTACGAATGTTAGCGGAAGCGATTGCCGAAAACCCGGACGTGCTCACCCTGGAATACATCCAAAAGCTGGCCCCCAACATCCAGATCATGTTGCTGCCCAGCGACACCCCCTTCCTGCTGCCGCTTCCTTCTCTGGATGAGGCTGTGCCGATGATGACCCCCACCCCAACTCCCACGCAACCCCCCGCGCCGGAGCCAACCCCAACAGAGACCGAAACTTCACCCTGACATGCGCCAAACCCCTCCCCCATCCCCCTCCGGCAGGCAGATCCGGCTGACCACGCTCTCGAAATGCGCGGGTTGAGCTTCCAAGTTGAGCGCGGAGACGCTGGCGCAGGTGCTGCGCCCTTTAGGTGACATTTTCGACCCCGCGGATAGTCCTGACCTGCTGTCTGGATTGGCCGTGCCCGACGACGCCGCGCTGTGGCGGCTGGACGACGACCGTGCTCTGGTCGTCACCACGGACTTCTTCACGCCGGTAGTGGACACGCCTTACGAGTACGGCGCCATCGCGGCGGCCAACAGCCTTTCGGACGTGTATGCCATGGGCGGACAGCCTTTCCTGGCGCTCAACATCGCCAACATGCCCAAGGACCTGCCTGTCGAGGTGATGAGCGAAATCCTGCGCGGGGGCGCGGAAAAGGTCAGGGAGGCCGGCGCGGTGCTCGCGGGGGGACACACCGTTCAGGACGAGGAACCCAAATACGGGTTGGTGGTGATCGGGTTCGTACACCCCGACAAAACCGTGACCAAAGCCGGCGTGCGTCCCGGCGACGTGTTGGTGCTCACCAAACCGCTTGGCATTGGCGTGACCACCACCGCGCTCAAGCGCGAGGTTGCCGCGCCCGAAGATGTGCAGGAAGCCATCGGGTGGATGACCCGCCTGAACGCGGGCGCGGCCCGGCTGGCGAACGAATTCGGGCTGCGCGGGGGCACGGATGTGACCGGTTTCAGCCTGCTGGGCCACGCCTGGGAGCTTGCCGAGGCCTCCCAGGTAGGGCTTCAATTCCGTTTTTCTCGTATCCCCTTTCTCTCCTGCGCCCGAAAATATGCAGACCAATGGACGTTCCCTGGCGGCACGTCGGACAACCGGCTGCACTTCGGGCCGCACGTCACTTTCGCGCCCGAAATCGATGAGGCCTCCCAGATGCTGCTCTTCGACGCACAGACCAGCGGCGGGCTGCTGCTGGCCGTTCCGCAGCCCAAGCTGGATGGATTCCTGGCGCGCGCGAAGGAGACCGGCCAGCCCGTTTGGGTGGTGGGAGAGGCCACCAGTTCAACAGGGATTACGGTAGAGAACTGACCACTGAATACTGAATACTGAACACTGAACACCGCCTACCAGGAGGTGCTTACCATGGATTTGATTACGGGCATACTTTCCGCTTTTGGCTTATCGGCCAGCGCGGGGCTGAACGCGTATATCCCGTTATTGGTCATCGCTCTGGTGTCTCGTTTCACCGATTGGGTGAATCTCTCCTCACCCTGGGACACGCTGGAAAACGGGTGGGTGATCGCCGCGTTGGGCGCGTTGTTCCTGATCGAGTTCTTTGCCGATAAAATTCCCGCAGTCAACCACCTCAACGATGTCATTCAGACCATTGTGCGCCCGGCAGCCGGCGCGATTGCATTTGCCTCCAGCGCAGGGGTGATCACCGAGATCAACCCGGCAGTGGCGTTGATTCTGGGGTTGGTGGTCGCGGGTAGCGTACACACGGTCAAATCGGCCGCGGTGCGTCCGGCGGTGACGGCCACAACCGGCGGGGCCGGCAACGTGCCAGTCAGCATTCTGGAGGACCTGATCTCGACGTTTCTGTCGATTCTCGCGGTCGTGATTCCGGTGTTGTTCGCCGCGCTGGTCATCGTGCTGACCGCCTGGCTGGTGTGGTGGTTGTGGCGGCGTGCGAACCGCGCCCGGCTGGCGGGTTAATCCCAAAACGCATCCCCTTTTTGAGACCTGCCGCGCAAATTCATGGTATCCTTAATAGTTGTTCATGGGTCATAGCCCACATATTTCCCCAGAGGAGAATGACATGGACGATCAATTTGACATCTTTGCAGAAGAAGAACAGCCCAAAAATAACAAAAAAACTCTTATCATTGGCGCTGTGGTTTTCGGCCTGCTTTGCTGTTGTTGTGCGCTGATTGCCGGCGTGTGGTTGTGGAATAACGGCGATCAATTGATCCAGCAATTGTCTTCTGTTCCCCCATCGGTCATGCCGTTGCTCTGACCCTTTGATTCGGATCGATATTTCAAATGCCCGCACCTGAGGAGGCGCGGGCATTTGCGCGGTTGCCGGAGGAGGGGGTTATCTGTCTACCCCCGCACCTGGCTCGGAGGGGGCATTGAGCAGTGTATCTGTCAGTTCGACCAGCATCTCGTTGATCTTCTCCTGGGTCTTTTGATCGGGAATGTCCTCCCCCAGGCCAGAGAAGGTGTAGCGATCCAAAAACATGTCCGCGGAATCCGGCGGGATATCCACCTGCCACTCGAAAGAGCCGTATTGTTGGATCAGGTTCATCCAGCGGGGAAACGTTTCCAGGGGTAAAACCCCCTGAGTAAGGCGAGTCTGGGTGGCGCAGTCTTCGATTTCGTAGCTGCCATTCAGAGAGATTTGCAGCCGTTGGCAAATGCCCGCGATGCCCCCGCTGCGCTCCCAGATGATCGCCGCGGGCAATGCGGCCAGACGAAAATACTCGCCCGATTCAGTGGTATGGTAGACGTATTCCCCTTTCGGAGTGTCGAAAACAGCGCGATAACCAGGGGTGATCACCGTCAGGCACATTTCACCGGGTTGGGCGACCTCCAGACAACCATCCCGAAAATTCCTCGGTTCGTAACGCACCAGTACGATTTGTTCGATGGGGATGTCCAGGCTTTGAGCCAGGTGATTGCGCGCCGGGATCAAAAATTCCGGGATTTCGGCGACAGACGGGGATTCGGTTTCGGTTGGGGAGGGTGTTTGTGTGGGGATCGCCTGTGTGGGGGCAGGTCTGGTCGCGGTCACTTCTCCCCCGGCAGCGGGTTGCACTGGTGCGCAGCCCACAACAGCCAGCCCCAGGACAATCAGGAATAGCCAGATATGTGTTCTCATGGTCGTACCTCCAAAAGCAGAGTATGGTGGCTCGTTTCAACCATTCCAATAACGAGCTGGACTATTCCAAAGTTCCTGGCGCGAAGTGACGCTCACCTGTCCAGGCGAACCCGTTACTCCGATGCAGTAACTGCTCACGCGCGTTGGACAGAACGCGAACCTGGTGGCTTTGCACGGAGGTTTTATTTCGTGTTCCCCCCTATACGGGCCACTTTGAATGCTGGCAGGGATAACACAACAAAAGACGGTGTCCCTAGCTGTTTCCACAATTGGAAAGGTTCCATGCCCGCGTGGGGTGCTGCATAAAGGGAGATCACCGTACCGTGGGAGACCACCACCAGATCCCCCTCCGGGTACTTTTCGAGCAGCGATTCGATGGTTTTGGAGAAACGCGCTTTGGCTTGATTGGCCGTTTCATCCCCAAATACCGAGGTGTTGGGGCGTTTGAACAGCCATTTGATAGCCATTTTGAAGTCCTCCTCGTGTTCGATGTACGGCACGTCCGAGCGCTCGTGTTCGTGCAATCCCTCTTCAACGCGGTAAATCGTCCTCAAATGGCTGGCGATGATCGAAGCGGTTTCCTGGGCCTTGGCTTCATAACTGGAGACAATGGCAACAGGATGGTAAGCCTCCAGCTCCCCGGCCAAAGTCTTACACTCTGCCCACCCTTTTTCGGATAAATGCCACCGGCGAGAGGGTTGATCGGGTTCGATTTCTGGCGTAGCGTGGCGAACGAGAATGAGATTGCGCATGTGGATTTAGTAGCTGATGCCAGGTTTATAGGTATGCGCCCAACCAGCGCCATCGCAAACTTTGCACCG
>JALUWE010000456.1 GCA_027019845.1 Anaerolineales bacterium
GGTTGGAGGTTTTCCGCTTCCCGGTTCTCAATTCTCGATTCTCGACTCCCGATTCACCATGCTCAACACATTCCTCCAACACCCCATCATCTCCCGCATCCGGCGCAACCACGGGCTGGAGCACGCCACGATCCACATTCTGTCCAAAAACCACCCCGGCAAGGCCATCGCCGGGCACTCGGACGCCGGGGGCTTCTGGCTGATCGGAGACCTGGACACCGAGCAGGTGCGCGCCGGCGTGCAGCAGGCCCTGACGCGGATGCGCAACGGCGAACACAAGCTGGCCGTACATCCGAATTGCGGCACGAACTTCGTGACTTCCGGCATGGCCGCAGGGCTGGGGGCCGTGCTCGCCCTGTTTGGCGCGCGGCGCTGGCGGGACAAGCTCTACCGCCTGCCCCTGGCCATGAGCCTGGCGACCCTGGCGCTGATCTTCGCCCACCCGCTGGGGTTCCTCGTCCAGGAGCGGCTCACCACCTCCGGCCACCCGGGGGACATGGAGATCGTCGAGATCATCCCCACCCGGCGGGGACGGTTCAAAGCCCACCGGGTGGTCACCCGAGGCTGAGATGGGCACCCCGCCGACCGTCTACCTCCTGCACGGCGACGACGAACACGGCATCGCGCAATTCATCCAAAACAAGCTGTTGGCCCGGCTGGGGGAGGAGAGCAACGCGCAAATGAACACCACCCGGCTGGAGGGGGGGCGTTTCACGTTCGGGGAGCTGGAAAACGCGGTGCGGGCCAGTCCATTTTTGGCCGCCCGGCGGGTGGTTATTTTGCAAAATCCCCTGGTGCATCTCAAACGCAAAGAGGAGCAGCGCAAGTTCACCGCGCTGCTGGAGCAAATTCCGCCCACCACCGCGCTGGTGATCGCGGAGACCCGGCTGCTGAAGGGCAGCCACTGGCTGCTGAAGTGGGCCCGCTCCCGGGAGGGAACGGTGATGGTGCGTGCGGTCCAGCTTCCCAAAGGGGCCGCGCTGGCCGCCTGGATTCGTGCGCGCGCCAAGGAACAGGGCGGCAAGTTCACCCCCGAGGCCGCGGCTTATCTGGCCACCCTGGTGGCGGATGACACGCGGCGCGCGGCCAACGAAGTGGACAAGCTGCTGGCATACGTCAATTTCTCCCGCGCGGTGGAAGTGGACGATGTGGCCGCGTTGACCCCGGCCGCGGACCAGGGGGACGTGTTCAAGATGGTGGACGCTATCGGCAACCGCAACGGGAAAGTCGCGCTGGAGATGCTGCACCAATTGCTGGCCGAACGCGAGCCGCTTTCGCTGTTCGGCATGATCGTGCGCCAGTTCCGGCTGCTGCTGCTGACCAAAGAGATGCAGGCGGCCAACACGCCCCCCCAGCAGATGGCCGCAGCCCTGAAGACGCGCGATTTCGTGGTGCGAAAACTGTTGGGGCAGGCGCGCAACTTTGATTTAGCCACCCTGGAGGCCATTTACGAGCGCCTGGCGGAGATCGACGAAGAGATCAAAACCGGCAAGGTAGAAGCAGAAATCGCGCTGGATACGCTGATCGCCGGACTGGCGGGGTGAGTTTCGGATGTTGGGATTTGTCTGATTGGTCTGATTGGTCTGATTGGTCTGAGTGGTCGGAGTGGTCGGAGTGGTCGGAGTGGTCTGATTGGTCTGATTAGTCTGAGTGGTCGGAGTGGTCTGATTGGTCGAAGTGGTCTGAGCGGCCGGATTCGTGCGGGTTCGCGCCATTGGATGCAAACAGCGACATCACGCAAAAGCGGGGATGCGGAAGCGGATGGTCTCGGAATCCAGTTGCAGGCAGGCTTCTTCGCCGGGGATCAGGGCTGCCAGGTCGAGCGGGGGGATGCCTTTGACGTTGCGCAGCGTGTGCGGTTGGCGGACGTGCCCGGCCAGCAGCAGGCCGAAAGCGCGCACGGTTTTGGCGTCCAGGGAGAAGATTTTCGATGCGGGCAGGGTGGCGATCATCCACAGGCCGGAGGCCGGGCCGCGGCGGATCAGCCAGCGCAGGTAGGCCAGGCTCTCGGGCGCCAGTTCAGCGGCCAACAGGTCGATCTGGTCGATAGCCAGGATTTTCACCGCCTGCTTTTTTTGCCGTTCCTTTTGCCGCGCTTCCACCCAGCCGAAACAGCGCTCCAACAGCCGGAACACTTCAGGCTCGTTTGGCCTGACGATTTGGTTCAGATGGGGCTCCATCATCAGGGCGGTAAACGCGTCTGGATGGGGGGTGATCAGGTCGATTTGGGCCTGGGAGGGGATGTTCAGCAGGCAGGCCGACCCCAAAACGGTTTCCAGCAAGCGGCGGTTGGCGTCGTGGCGGTCTCCCACGATCAGCAACGCGCCGGTGGATGGGTCGAGCAAATCCATGACCAGGGGGCGGTCATCTCCGGCGAGGCCCAGGATCAGGGAGAAGGGGGGCAAGGGTTGGTTCTTTGCGATCACAGCCCGCAGTTTTTGAGGGGCTGGCGGCGGGCTGGCAGCCGGCGCTGTTCTCTGGCGGGGGGCGGGGCGTGGTGCCGGGGGAAGAGGTGCCGCCGGAGGGAAGACCGGCGCGGGGGAAGGTGTGCGCTTTCGGCGCTCGTTCAAGAACGGGGGCAGGTTCGCTTTGCGGGGGAGGGGGGTCTCTCGAGTTGGCGGCGCGGGATGCGGGTCACTTTCCGCTGCCCCCACCTCCTCGGGAAGATCGTCCCCGCCCTCATCCATGTCCGCCGGTGGCGTCTCCTCGGTCTCGTCAAATAATTCCACTTCGCGGGTCTCGAATTCGTCCTCGTTCCAGGAATCTTTCTCTTTCTCTTCTTCCCCGGCAAAAACATCATCCACATAGCGCGGTTCTTGTGGAAGAGAAGGGGTGTGGTGGCGGGTTTTGGGCACAATTCTCGGTTTGGGTCTCATCGCTTTACCATACAGGCGCGCTCGAATATAGAAAATTTGTTCTATTATAAAGCGAAATCAGAAATCTTACAAGCTTTTGTGCCGTTTGGGAGCGCTCACGTTTGGTAGAAAATGGCAAATTTGTCTTGCGTGCCTTCATCCCGCAGGCGATGCCCGAAAATATGCGCTATGATGGACATCAGCCGCCACGGTCTCCCCCCAATAACTTCGCCAAGGCGTCCTCCACCGGCCCGTCTGCTTTGGGCCAGACTCTGTGCAGCCCCTCGGTTTTCAGCATCACTTCTGGCACGGTGAGCTGGCGCCCCGCCTTTTTGGAGCGGCGGCGCACGAACAGGGCGTGCTGCGAACGGTGGCACAGGGCCGCGGCGGTCTTCTTTTCCAGCACGGGGGTGACATCCAGAATGATGTGGGCGGGGTCGTCTTCGTTCGCCAGCCGGGGGTAGGGGTGTTGGGGGAAGTTGGCTGCTACGGTGTAAAAGAGGGGTGCGTCTTCGCCAAAGGACAGCACCGCGGCCAGCGCGGCCTGGTGGCAGAGCACGTGCGCGGGGTGGCCGTATTCGCCGTTGGAGCCGTGGGAGATGACCGCGTCGGCGCGAAACTGTTTGATGCTGGCGGCCACCTGCCCGGCCAGGTAGGTCACATCATCGGTGAAGGGGAAAAGCTGATCGTCCGGCCCCACGCGCGGGTCCGTGTACCCCAGAAAGGTGAGACTGCGCCCTCCCAGGGCCTGCACCGCGCAGACCATCTCTCTTTCACGCACTTCGCCCAGCTGCTCGATCCGGCACACCGGCGGCTCTCCGACCTCGCCGCCCTCCCCGCGCGTGGCGCACAGGTAGTGTACCTGCGCGCCGCGTTCGGCCAGCAGCGCCAGCGTACCGCCGTTGAGCATGGTTTCGTCGTCCGGGTGAGCAAAGAAGGCGAGGATGTTTATCGTTCGTGTTTTTCGGTTGTTAGCCATGCCACAAACTTGTAAGAGGCGCTTTGATTGTCAGGGGAGGGGGGATTGTACCAACCTGGCTGTTACCGCCGCGCGGATGGCGGCCTGCACCGCGTCCGGGGGCTGGCTGGCGTCGATCACCACCCAGCGCTGGGGTTCGGCCTGCGCCAGGGTGTGGTAGCCCTGCCGGACACGGCGGTGAAACTCGAGCGGGTACGCGTCCAGCCGGTTCCACTCCCTCCCGCCGGATTTGCGGCGCAGGCCGGTTTCCACCTCCACGTCGAGCAGCAGGGTCAGATCGGGTTTGAGGCCTTCGGTGGCAAAGTCGTTCAACTTGCGGAGTAGTTCGATGTCCAGGCCGTAGCCGTAGCCCTGGTAGGCCAGGGTGGCGTCCCGGTAGCGGTCGCAGAGCACGATCTCGCCCTTTGCCAGCCGGGGGCGGATGACTTCGGCCACGTGCTGGGCGCGCGAGGCCAGGAAGAGCAGAATTTCGGTGCGCGGCTGCATGGCCCGGCTGGCGTGGTCCATCAAAATCCCGCGGATACGGTCGCCAATCGAGGTGCCGCCCGGTTCGCGGGTGACGAATACAGCATGGCCGCGCTGGCGCAAAAATTCTGCCAGCGCGGCGATTTGGGTGGTTTTGCCGCTGCCTTCCGGGCCTTCGAAGGTGATGAACATGCACTCAGTAGGGGGTTACTCGCGGTAGATGCGCACCCGGCGGTAGGGGTCTTTGCCGTAGGAATGGGAGACGAGCTGCGCCTGCCGCGCCATTTCGTGTTGCAAACGGCGGATGTAGGCGCTGGCGGGTGGCAGTTCCACCCAGCGTTCGCCGTTCAGCACGGCTTCGATGGCTGCGCGGGTGTCTTGCAGGGCGCGCTCTTCGTTCGTTTCCCCATCGTAGGTCAGGTTGAACAGCTCGGACAGGAATTTTTCCATTTGTTTGACGGTGTTGGCGCGCAGCACGTAGATCGGCATACCGCGGTGTTCGGCTTCCACGACCGACTGTTGGCGTTTGCGATAGTAGGAGCGCAGCGTGACCAACACGTCGGCATCGCCCAGGTCGCGCACGATGATGGCCGGGACGCGCAGCCGTTTGGCGGCCTGCATCAAGCGGTTGCGGGCCACGCCGTAAGGGTAGATGCGCACCGAAGCCAGCGAGTCGCTCCCCCCGGGGCCGCCTTCCGCGGACTGGCGGGCAAACCGTTCTGCGGGTTCGGGTTTGGATGCGGGCCGGATGAAGCTGCCGTTTCCCTGGCGTGAGAAGCCCTGCGGGTCGCGGGTCGTCCGGCGGGGTGGGGCGGGTGGTTTTTCGACGCGGATTTTGCCCTCGGCATCACGGTAGCGGATTTCGGGCGGCAGCGGGTTGCCGCGCAGCAGGGAATCGACCGCGGTGGATACGTCGGGGTGAACGGCCAGCCGGTCGCGGGTCTGGATTTCGATCAGCACGTCGAAGGTGGGCGGGGAGCGGCGCTCGAGCACGGTTTTTTGCGTACCGCGGCGGCGGGCTTCCTCGTCGGAGAGCGTGACCGACTCGATGCCGCCGACCAAATCGGACAGGGTGGGGTTGAGCAGCAGGTTGTCGAGGGTGTTGCCGTGGGCGGTGCCGATCAGTTGTACCCCGCGCTCCGCGATGGTGCGGGCGGCCAGGGCTTCCAGCTCGCGGCCGATTTCGTCGATCACGATCACTTCGGGGTTGTGGTTTTCGACGGCTTCGATCATCACTTCGTGCTGAAGGGAGGGGGTGGCAACCTGCATCCGGCGGGCGCGTCCCACTGCGGGGTGGGGCACATCGCCGTCGCCGCCGATCTCGTTGGAGGTGTCGACGATGATGACGCGTTTGGATTCGGCCAGGATGCGGGCCGCTTCGCGCAGCATGGTGGTCTTGCCCACGCCGGGGCGTCCCAGTAGCAGCAGGCTTTTGCCGCTCTCGACCAGGTCCTGGATGATGTCGAGCGTGCCGTAGACCGCGCGGCCCACGCGGCAGGTCAATCCGACGATGTGCCCGCGGCGGTTGCGGATGGCCGAGATGCGGTGCAGGGTGCGCTCGATACCGGCGCGGTTGTCCTCGTCGAAATCTCCCACACCTTCGACCACGTGATCGATTTCGGCGCGCGTGACCTCCCCATCGGATCGTAGTACGACCTCGCCGCTGGTAAAGCGGGCGGTCGGCAGCCGCCCCAGATCGAGGATCACTTCGAGTAAATTGTCGCTGTCGTCCAGGTTGCGCACGGCCTGCGCTATGGAGGGGGGCAATACCGCAAACAGTGCGCTCAAATCATCTGTAATTTTTCGCTGTGTCATAGAGGGTTACGACTGGCTCGTTCCCGGAGGGAATGAGCACGGAGGGCGTTTCGGGTTGGATGTTTTCCAGGCCTGTATGATTCAATTTGAGGGTGTTGACAATCTTTTGCGGAATAACCAGCCGCTTGACCATGACCGCCTGGTACAGCCCAGGCTCAGCGTTGAGTTCGGTGAGATACAGTTCCAACCAGGCCTGGTGGGAACGCACGACCATGTAGAGCGGGCGTGAGCGGCGGCTGGGGATCGCACGGGTGATGGCGGCGATGTGGGCGGATGCCTGCTCGACATTGGGGTGGATGAAGGGCTGCGCCAAAATACCGTGTGGGCCATAGATCAGGCGGACGTACCCCAGAAGCTCCTCACCGTGGTAACAGACCAGGCCATTCATGTTTTCCCAGGGGGGTGGTTCTGCTTGCTGAACCAGGGCCGGCACGAGTGAAGAGTACAGGTGGCGGATGGCGTGCTGGTCTTTTTCGGTTACAGGCTTCCAGGGGGGCTGTTCGCCGTTTTCGCCCGCTTCTCGGTCAATCCGCCAGATACGCTGGCGCGAATAGATGGCAAACCCCGCTTTGCGGAGCACATCAAAGGCAACCGAGCGTTCGTTGACTTCGGCCAAGAGATTATGCGCGCCGCGTTTTCCGGCTTGTTGAGCGATGTAATCCAGCAGGGCAGGCGTATCTGGGGAGGCAAGTGCTTTTTCCGGGGCCAGAAAGACGAGATGGGCGTAGTGGGAGCCTGGATTGTGCGAAAACTGGCCGATGATCCGCCCCGATGAGTCGCCGTCGTTGGTGGCGACGTAGGTGAAGATGCCGGTCGCAGGCGCCACGTAGGAGAGCAGCGCGCCCACCGGGATGCGCGTCAGAGAACGGGTGAGCGCCACCGAGGTATCCAGATAGAGACCGTGGTGCCGGTTGCGGTGCAGGGAGGGGAAATCACGCCAGTCGAAGGAGCGGATCATGGGGTCAGTATTCAGTGTTCAGTGTTCAGTGTTCAGTGTTCAGTGGTCAGTTTTCAGTGGTCAGTGGTCGGGGCTGTTTATTTGTCTTACTTGTCTGTTTGTCTTACTTGTCTGCCTGTCTTACTTGTCTTACTTGTCTACCTGTTTACCTGTCTACCTGTTTACCTGTCTACCTGTTTACCCTGTCCGCCTTACTGGCCGGGATGGTACACGGAAAACGCGGAGGGCGCAGAGAGAAGGAGATTCCCGATTCACGATTCTCGATTCACGATCCAAAGGAAGTAGCGGTGAAAACGGTCGTCCGGGGTAAGTTCGGGGTGGAAGGAGGTGGCCAGCAGGTGGCCTTGCTGTGCCGCGACGATGCGCCCGTCCGGCAGGGTTGCCAGCACGTCTACGCCGTTCCGGACGGATTCGATCAGCGGGGCGCGGATGAAGATGCCGTGATACGGCTGGTTGTTGGGGGCCACTTGTTCGAGCGCGGGGACAATGATGTCAGCCTCGAAGCTGTTTACCTGGCGGCCAAAGGCGTTGCGCTCGACGGTGATGTC
>JALUWE010000457.1 GCA_027019845.1 Anaerolineales bacterium
GGGCGGTAATGTGGCGGGCGGCAAGGTACACGGCATCTGGCCGGGGCTGGAGGAGGGGCAGTTGTTCGGCCCCGGTGATCTGGCAGTGACGATTGATTACCGCGATGTGTTGGGGGAGGTGCTGGCGAAACGGATGAACAACCCCGCGTTGGGGGCGGTGTTCCCAGGGTTCGAGGTGCGGGAGAGGGGATTTGTGAGATAAGCTGGCCTGAGGAGCATCCCGAGATGCGCAGGTTTAGAGGCGAGGGGCCAATTCCACCACCGTGATCTCCGGCGGGCAGTGGTAGCGCAGGCGCAGGAAGCCGGTCCCCAGGCCGCGGTTGGTGTATTGCACCATGCCGTTGACGTGGTAACGCCCGGCAGGGTATTTGCGCCCATAGGGGGGCAGGAAGAGCGGCCCGAACCTGGGAACCACGATTTGCCCGCCGTGCGAATGTCCCGATAGCTGCAAGCCGAACCGTTCCGCGGCCGCGGCCTGGTCCGCGAAATCCGGCTCGTGCGCCAGCAAAATGGCAGGGCCCGGGGGCAGGCGGGAGAGAACACGCTCCAGGCAGTCCGCGCCGGAGGAAAAGCTATCCACCCCGGCGATGTGCAGGGCTGCCTCCCCGCGGCGCACGGTATACACCCGGTTGCCGATCTCGCGCACACCGCTCTCGGCCAGCGCGGCGCGCACCCCCTCCGGGCCGCTCCAATGATCGTGGTTGCCCAACACGGCCAGGGTCGCCTCCCGGGGGGCCAGCTCGCTCAAAGGCGGGACCATTTCCCGCAGCAGGTTTCCCCCGTCGTAGGATACGAAATCGCCGGTGATGGCGACCAGATCGGGAGCGAGGTCGTTCACCATGCGGACGAATTGCGCCAGCCGCGAGGCGTTCATCCACGTCCCCATGTGCAGATCGCTGATCTGGACGATGCGGTAGCCATCGAACGCGGCATCCAGACCCCGGAGGGGGACGCGCAGGCGGGTGATCTGCACGCGGGAGGCCTCGAATTCGGGTTCCGGGATCAGGGCGTTGAGCGCGGCCATCACCCCCCGCGCCGCGATGCCGATGGCGACTCGCAGGGGCTTGTGGTGGTAGGGATGGCGTTCGGGGAAGGGGTTCACCGGTTGAACGCTCCGACCAGTATCCCCCCCAACGCGCCCAGCGCGGCCGCGAACAGCGCGCCCCAACACACGCTCAGGATGGTGCCGAACACGCCCCCAAACACACCCATCATAAGCGAAACCGGCAAAACATCGGGGGGAATGTCGCCCGGGGCCAGGCCGCTCTGGTTTCTCAGGAACTGGACTACGAGTAGGGAAAAGACTGTCGAAATCAGGCCGTTGGCCAGGCCTGTGATCACCCGCGCCAGGGCTGCCGCGGCCGCGCCGCCCACCGCGCCCTGTTCCGCGGTCATGGCGGGGGCCTCGCGGCGGTGCAGGATGGCGTACAATGCGCCCGTTCCCAGGTGGACGAGGGGAGCAAGCAGCACGGAGGCGACTCCCACAACGCCCGATGCCAGCAGAACAGGCTGGGGGTTGGGCGCGGCAAGGGGATCGGCCAGCGCGTCGTCCAGCGATTGAAAGAGCGAACGAAGCACCAGCATGGAAATGGCCGTGATGATCAGGAAGTACAGGATTTGGACTGCGGCGCTGAGGGCTGCGCTGAGGACAAGAGGACGTGTTTTCATAGCTGCTCCTGGATGGCGGTCATGGCTGTATTGTAAGGGCAACTGCGCGCTGGTACAAGGCAGGGTAGACAGGTGGGGAGAGGAGCATGTACAATTCAGGGGGTGGGGAGGTCTGAGTTGTCTGATTTGTCTGACTTGTCTAACCTGTCTGACTTGTCTACCTGTTTACCTGTCTACCTGCCTACCTGTCTACCTGCCTACCTGTCTACCTGTCTACCTGCCTACCTGTTTACCTGTCTACCTGTCTACCTGTTTACCTGTCTCTCCCCCGCATCCATGAAAATCCTCTCCATCTCCGACAAAATCGTCCCCTTCCTGTACAGCTCCCAGATTCGGGAGAAGTTTTCGGATGTGGAGATGGTGCTGGCCTGCGGGGATTTGCCGTACTACTACATCGAGTACATTTTCAACGCGCTGTGTGTGCCCACCTTTTTCGTGCGCGGCAACCACGACAATCTGGAGGAATTCAGCAAGGCGGGGGTAAAACGGGCGCCCGGCGGCGCGGTCGATCTGCACCGCAAGGTGATTTACCACCAGGGGTTATTGCTGGCCGGGATCGAGGGCAGCGTGCGCTACCGCCAGGGGCCGTTTCAACATTCGCAGGGGGAGATGTGGGAATATGTGCTGCGCATGACGCCCGCGCTGATGTTGAACCGCTTGCGTCATGGCCGCTATCTGGACATCTTCATCTCCCACGCGCCGCCCTTCGGCGTTCACGACCGGCCTGACCGCGCGCACCGCGGCATCAAAGCCTTTTGCTGGCTGCTGAGGGTTTTCAAGCCCGCCTACCACTTCCACGGCCACATTCACGTGTACCGCACCTTTACCCAGACCGTCACCCGCTACGAGCAGACCACGGTGATCAACACCTACGGCCACCGCGTGACGGAGATCGAGGTGGGTTGAAGAGGGGACCAGGAAGGAATTCACCCCCCTCGAAACAACTCCCGCACCACGATGTTGCGCTGAATCTGGCTGGTGCCCTCATAAATCTGGAAGATTTTGGCGTCGCGCATCAGCTTTTCGACCGGATACTCGGCCATGTAGCCGTACCCGCCGAAGACTTGCACCGCGTTGGTGCAGATGCGCATGGCCGCGTCTGCCGCGTAGGCTTTGGCAAAGGCAGCCGCGGTGGTGTTGCGCTCGCCCGCGTCCACGGCCCAGGCCGATTTCCAGACCAGGAGCCGCGCGGCCTCGACTTCCATGGCCATGTCTGCGATCATGTGGCCGATGGCCTGGTGCTGCCAGATGGGACGCCCCATGGCGTGCCGCTCGCGCGCGTAGTTGCGCGCTTCGTCCAGGGCGCGCTGGGCCACGCCCACCGCGCCGGCGGCCACGGTCGGGCGGCTCCTGTCGAACACCTGCATGGCGATCATGAACCCCTGGCCCTCCTCGCCCAGGCGGTGCGACACCGGCACTTTGACGTTGTCGAACACCACCTCCGCGGTATCGGAGGCGTGCTGCCCCATCTTATCGAACGGCTTGCCCACGCTGACCCCCTCCCAATCGCGGTCCACCACGAAACAACTCATGCCGTTGTAGCGTTTCTCACGGTCGGTGTAGGCGAACACGGTGTAGAAGTTCGCCACGGTCGCGCCGGTGATGAACATCTTGTTGCCGTTGAGAATGTAATGGTCGCCCTGGCGCCGCGCGGTGGTGCGGATACCGGCCACATCGGAGCCGGCCTCGGGTTCGGTCAGGCAATAGGCGGCCAGTTGGCCCTCTGCCATGCGGGTGCAGTATTCTTCTTTTTGCGCCGGGCTGCCCGCGATCAGAACCGGCAGCATGGCCAGGCCGTTGACGCCGATGGCCGTGCTCATGCCGGAACACCCCCAGGCCAGCTCCTCCAGCACCAGGCACTCATCGAACAGGCTCAATCCCAGCCCGCCGTACTCTTCGGGGATGTTCATCACAGTCAGGCCGAGTTCCTGCGCCTTTTTGACCACCGGCCAGGGGTACTCGTGGGTTTTATCGTAGTGTTCGGCCACCGGCGCGATCTCGTTTCTGGCAAAATCGCGCGCCAGTTTTTGAATCATCTGCTGTTCTTCGGTCAGTTTGAAATTGATGGGCGTGGTGTTCGACATCTTTCACTCCTGTGTTTCGTCCGCTCTGGATGGTGTATTCCCTCCCTTGTTATTGTATCGCGGTTTTCTGGCATCGAATACAGACCAGTCGAACTAGTCGAACTAGTCGAACTAGTCTGACTAGTCGAACTAGTCGGACTAGTCGGACTAGTCAGACCACTCAGACCAGTAAGACCAATCAGACAAATCAGACCACCCAGACCAATAAGACCACTGACCACTGAACCCCGCACACCCATTGGATCACTGAAGGCACTGGGGAACACTGGGAGCACCGGGATCACCAGACCAATAAGACAACTACGACCACTCAGACCAATAAGACCACTCAGACCAGTCTGACCAGTCTGACGAGGTATAATAATTTTACATCTCCTCCCTCGACATCCCCACCGGAGCGCGTATGTCCGAGATCGACTTGAACCCATTGCAAGCCTACCTGGAAAAGGCCGCGCCGCGCGGGCGCACCATGCTGCTGCCCGCGTTGCACCACGCCCAATCGCTCTACGGCTGGCTGCCGCGCGAAGTGCAGCACGCCATCAGCCGCGCGCTGCGCGTCCCCGCTGCGGAGGTACACGGCGTGATCGAGTTCTACACCATGTTCTACAACCAACCGACCCCGCGGCGGGTGATCCGCATGTGCGAGGACCCGGCCTGCACCCTGGCCGGCGCGGAGGCGGTGTGGCAGACTTTGCAGCAAACCGCGCCGGAGGAGGCGGCCCTCGAGCGGGTGCCCTGCCTGGGGATGTGCGAGCTGGCCCCTGCCGGGCTGGACGACCGCACCCCCGCGGGGGAACTGACCCCGGACGGGGTGGCCGCGTTCCTGTCGGGTGCGCACCCCGAACCACGCGCCAGGGTCTACGGCAGCCCGCGCTGGGTGCTGGCCCGCGCCGGGCAGGTGGACCCCGCCAGCCTGGACGACTACCGCGAGCACAGCGGCTACCGCGGCCTGCGTAAAGCCCTGGAGATGCCCCCTGAACGGGTGATCGAGCTGGCCGAAGAATCCGGCATCCTGGGCCGCGGGGGCGCCATGTTCCCGCTGGGCCGCAAATGGCGCTTCACCCGCGCCGCGCCCGGCAGCCCGGCAGAAAAGCACATCGTGGTCAACGCCGACGAGTCCGAACCCGGCACGTTCAAAGACCGCGTGCTGCTCGAAGAAGACCCCTTCAGCGTGATCGAGGCCGCTACCCTGGCCGGGTACGCGGTGGGCGCGCAAAACGGCTGGATTTTCGTGCGCGGCGAGTACCCCCGCGCCTACGCGCGGCTGCAAAACGCGGTGCAGCAGGCGCGTGAGGCCGGTTTGCTGGGCCAAAACGCCCTCGGCAAGCCGGGGTTCGACTTCGACATCGAGCTGCGGCTGGGCGCGGGCGCATACATCTGCGGCGAGGAGACCGCGCTGTTCGAGGCCATCGAGGGCAAACGCGGCTTCCCGCGCATCAAGCCCCCCTTCCCGACCACCCACGGCCTGTTCGGGCAGCCCACCGCGATCAACAACGTGGAGACTCTGGTGGCCGTGTTGACCGCGCTGGACATGGGCGTCGAGAAGTGGAAAGGTGTGGGCACCGCCGAGTCTCCCGGCACCAAGTTGTTCTGCCTGAGCGGGCACGTGTCCCGTCCCGGGGTGTACGAGGTGCCGTTCGGGATGCGCATCGGGGAGCTGATCGAGATGGCGGGCGGCGTGCCGGGCGGGAAGGGGGTCCAGGCCGTGCTGATGGGCGGCGCGGCCGGGGTGTTCGTCGGCCCGGCAGGGTTGGACATGCCGCTGACCTACGAGGACAGCCGCGCCGCGGGCGTCCCGCTGGGGTCTGGCGTGGTGCAGGTGTTCGACGAGACGGTCGATCTGCACGGGGTGCTGTACCAGCTGGCGCGCTTCTTCGCGCACGAGAGCTGCGGCAAGTGCTTCCCCTGCCAGTTGGGCACCCAGCGGCAGATGGAGATTTTGAGCAAGGACGGGGAACTGGGGGCCGCGGACCGGGAGGCGCTGCGGGACATCGGCTTTGCCATGACCCAAACCTCGCTCTGCGGCCTGGGCCAGACCGCGGCCAGCGCGGTGTTGAGCGCGTTGGAACAGAAGCTGTACTTCTTGGAGAAAAACTGATGGAAACCAACCTCGTTGCTTACCGGATCGAAACCACTTTAACAAAAGACAACACGCTTATTTTAGAGAAACTCCCCTACATGGCGGGAGACCGGGTCGAGGTAATCGTGCTTCCTACCGCAACAAAACAGGCGAAAAAACGATACCCGTTACGCGGGTTGCCTGTGACGTATATCGATCCCACCGAACCTGTAGATAAAAATGAATGGGAGGTTCTCGATTGATCGTGTTGGATACCCATATCTGGGTGTGGTGGGTTCACGATGACGCGCATCTGCCCCGGGCCTACCGGCAACGATTGCAGGATGGAGAAAAGGAGGGGCTAGGTATTAGCGCGATTTCTTGCTGGGAAGTTGCGAAACTCGTCGAAAAGAAACGCTTGATCCTGCCCCTTCCGCTAGATGAGTGGTTCGATCAGGCTCTGGCCTATCCGGGAGTGCATCTTATTCCATTAACCCCTGAAATCGCTATCGAGTCCACTCGCTTGCCGGGCAAATTTCACGCCGATCCAGCAGACCAAATCATTGTTGCTACAGCTAGAGTGCTCAATAGCCCTCTCGTCTCGATGGATGCTCGAATCCGCGCTTACGCCTACGTGGAAAAACAACCGTGAACACGAAAACCGCTGGAGTGCAATCTGTCGAATTCATCAGCATCAACGGAGGCCGCCCGCGGCTTATCGAAGGGCGGGTGGCCGAAGAGAGCCTGGCGTGCATCTCGGTCAACGGCATGGAGCTGGCAACTTTCATGTGCTCGCCCCACGACCTGGACAAGCTCGCCCTCGGCTTTCTGTTCAACGAAAACGTGATCGCCGGGCCGGAGGAGATCGCCTCCCTGCACATCTCGGACAGCCATTGTGTGGACATCTGGCTGACACACGATTTCGAGCCGCCCGAGCGCCTGATCGTGACCGCGGGCTGCGGCGGCGGGGTGACGTTCGACGACTTGTCCGGCAAACATGAGCCGCTCGATGTTGCGGCACAGGCCGCGCCCGCGGAGCTGGCCGAGCTGATGCGCCGGATGCTGCTGGGCGCGGAGCTGTACAAACAATCGCGCGGCATCCACACCGCCGCGCTGGCCTCGCGCACCGAAATTCTGCTGCAAGTCGAGGACATTGGCCGCCACAACTGCCTGGACAAGCTGGCCGGCGCGGCCCTGCAAACCGGCCTGGACACCCGCGGCAAGATCATCCTCTCCAGCGGGCGCATCAGCAGCGAAATGCTCAACAAAGCCCGCCGGCTGGCAGTCCCCATCGTGTGCTCGCGCACCTCTCCCACCAGCCTCTCGGTGGCCCTGGCCGAAGCCTGGAACATCACCATCGTGGCCTACCTGCGCAAGAGCCGGATGCGGGTGTACACCCATGCGGAGAGGGTGGTTGTGGATGCTAAGAGCAGATCAAGTGCGTAAGTCATGTTATTGGACTTTAGACAACAAGGGTCGTGCCCTGACCCTTGCGGGGCAGGCTGAGCACCTTGACAAATCAATAAGCGAGCCGATTTTGGGCTTCAGGAAGCGGGTGAAGTGCTTTTTTTGAGCACTTTGTGCCGCTTCCGGGGAGGCAAACGCGTGCCTTTTGGACGTCCTGGCGACTTTCCTCGAGGTTTGGGAGGCCGGGCCGGTGTCCCAAAGGTGCGAAGAAGTCTCTCGAAGTCCCGCAGGACAGAAGCGGGCGTGACTTTGCCCTGCTTGTAGAGAGGCAAGTACTTCTCCCAGGGGCGGGGCGTAGTGGCTGCAGCGTGACGGGCGACCCACAGTTGTAAGTAAGCCAGG